>NZ_JAGBIX010000055.1:0-5342 GCF_017934775.1 Kandleria sp.
AAACTAAAGTACACATATTCAATACTTCTATTATAAAGGAAATAAAGAAAGGGATATAACCTAAACGCTTATCAGTTTTAATGACTCTAGAGAGTCTTAAAAGTAACTCATGGATAAGTCAATTAGATTATACTAGGAGAATTCTATTATGCAATTTGGAGAATTAACTAAAAACTTAATATTAGCCGGCATCGGTGCCGCTGCATCTACTGCTGAAAAAGGCAAGGAAATCGTAGATGAACTTGTAAAGAAAGGTGAAATTACTGTCGATCAGGGTAAAGCTCTTAATGAAGAACTTAAGACTAAGACAAAAGATCGCATCGGTCAGGAAATGATTAATCGTGTAGATAAGCTATCTATCGATCAACGCAAGGCTTTACGTGATAAGCTAGATGAACTTGATGCTGATGAAAACAATGAGTGATACTCACGCTTCTCGTCGTTTAACTGAAATATTGTCCATCCTGCAGAAGCATCATATTATCAGAGGACTTAATCCTGTTAAACTAAGATGTATTCTAGAAGATTTAGGCCCCACTTTTGTTAAGTTTGGACAGATCATGTCAATGCGTAGCGATATGCTAAGTGTTGAATATACACGAGAACTTGAAAAATTAAGAACAGAGGTTCAGCCTCTTGATTTTTCTATCGTAAAATCTTCAATTGAAGCAGAACTTTCGATGGGCATCAATGAAGTCTTTCAATCCATCAGCGATGTACCACTTGGTTCTGCTTCAATTGCTCAAGTCCATCAAGGAAAGCTTATCAATGGAGATAATGTTGTCATAAAAATACAAAGACCTCATATCTATGAAATCATGGAATCTGATATAAAGCTATTAAGAAAAGCCTGTGGCATGATGAAAATGGCTTCTGGTACGGGCAATCTTATTGATTTTAAAGCAATCATTGAAGAATTATGGCGTACATCCCAGATTGAACTTGATTTTATCAAGGAAGCTGAAAATATTGATCGCTTCTATCAGTTCAACAAAGATGTTGATTATGTCATGGTTCCTCATGTCTATCATGAATACACAACCACTCATATGCTTATCATGAGCAACTGCGGTCAGGTTCAGATAGACCATAAGACTCACCTAAAAGAAGATGGATACAATATGGACCAGTTAGCCAAAATGGTTGCAGAAAACTATTGTAAACAGATTCTAGATGACGGTTATTTCCATGCTGATCCACACCCTGGAAACATTCATGTCTATAAAGAAAAGATTGCCTGGATTGACTTTGGCATGATGGGCAGCATCACTGCTGATACACAGCGTATTCTATCAAAGGCCATCACCAGTATTCTTGAAGATGATATCTACGGTCTTCTTGATGCCTTCTTGCTTTTAGTCAAGCCAGAACAGGAAATCAATCAGGCTCAGCTGATTCGTCAGCTCGACAGCATTGTAGAGAAGTATATGGAAACCAACTTCTCAGACTTTAATCTTGGTCCTCTTATTGAAGGATGTTTTACTATCATCAAGACCAATAAGGTTGCCATTCCTGCAGATCTGACAATGCTGACAAGATCAATGGTAACCATGGAAGGAACATTGGGAAAGATTTCTGAGAAAGTCAATCTCGTAGAGATTCTTGCGAATCATATGCGTCATAAGATTCAAAGTGAACTTGATCTTAAGACACAGATCATGCACAGCTTACAGGTTGTCTATACCAATATGCAAAAAGGTGTAGCCCTGCCTTCATTAAGTCATGATGTATTGAAGAGATTAAAGAATGGTCATCTCACTTTACATATTGAAAATGACCCTGATAAGAAATCACTTCGTGAAATGAGAAGAAATAATCACAATATCACTTTAGCTATCATTATCGGGATACTTTACTTAAGTGCCTCATTAATGACCTTGAGCAATCTTCCTAAAGTCATATTTGATTTGCCTTTACTCTCTCTTCTTTTCTTTTTATTTGGTACGCTGCTATTAATCAGATTGCTTATTGACTTAAGAAAAAACATTTAAAAAGGGATTCCCTCAAGATATCAGGAATCCCTTGTTTTTTTATGCAATTTCTTTTGCTTTTTCTAATGCTTCATCAATATGATCTAAGAATAGATCTTCTCCTACTAGATCAATAAAGCCAGCTTTTTTCATTGTCTTTCTTGGCTGTTCATTAACATGTGAGAATACAAGCTTCACACCTTTTTTAAGACAGCCTTTAGTAAAGTCTTCTAATGAATGCATAGCTGAAGCATCAAGTGCTGGTACAGCACGCATACGAATGACAAGTACTTTAGTACTTTCTTCTAATGTGATTGAAGTAATCGCATCAGCTGCCCCAAAGAACATTGGTCCACTGATTTCATAAACACGCACATTGTCTGGTACATGTTTCAATTCAATGTCATCTGGATCGGTTTCTGGATCATAGTATACCCATCCTTCGACACTTGTTTCATCTGCTAAACGTTTCATAAGAAGCAGACATGAGATGACCATACCTACAGCGATAGCCATAACCAAGTCGAAGCATACTGTTAATGCGAATGTCACTATCAATACGAAGATGTCGCTTTTTGGTGCTGTCTTGATCAAATGAATAAATGTCTTATAGCCACACATGTTATAGGCTACCAAGAATAAGATAGCTGCAATGGTTGGCATAGGAATAAGTGATGCATATGGCATCAGGATAATAAGCACCAATACAAGTACAACCGCATGAATCATACCGGCAATAGGTGTACGTCCACCGTTCTTGATATTGGCTGCAGTACGGGCAATCGCACCAGTTGCAGGAATACCACCAAACAATGCGGATCCGATATTTCCAATCCCTTGAGCGATAAGCTCTGTATTTGAGCGATGATGTGAATTGATCATGCTGTCGGCTACAACACATGACAATAATGATTCAATCGCCGCTAAAATAGCAATCGTTGCCCCATTGGAGATGATATGATTCATCTCATTAAAATGAAGCACTGGCACATGGAATGTTGGCAATCCACTCTTGATTGTATAAAGATCACCGATGGTATTAACGTGAAGATGTAATCCTTTCACCATAAAGATACCTGCAAATACCGCAATCAATGAACCAGGAACCACTTCCCCGATACGAGGTACAAGTGGCCAAGCCACAAGAATAATGACACAGATAATTCCGACAATCAAAGCCTGTGTATTTAATGTATGACTATTGGCAATAACGGCTTTTAGCTTATCCAATGTTTCAATTGTCTTTGTTCCAGCTGGATAAGTTAATCCTAAGAAATCCTTCAACTGACCAATAATGATTGTCATTGCGATTCCCGCTGTAAAGCCTGTCGTAATTGTATATGGAATAAAGCGAATAAGACTTCCTAAACGCAAGAATCCCATTACTAGAAGAATGATACCTGCAAAAATAGTGGCCATCATTAATCCATCAAGACCATCAGTAGCTACAATTCCGGCCACAATTGTCGCAAAGGCAGCAGTTGGTCCTGCAATCTGTACCCTACTTCCACCAAATAGTGAAATCAGAAATCCTGCTACAATGGCTGTGTAGATACCTTCGTTGGGACCAACACCTGAAGCAAGGGCCAAGGCAATGGACAATGGCAAAGCGATGACTGCTACAATAATACCCGCGATCAGATCCTTAAAAAACTGCTGTTTGTTATAGTTTTTAAGACATCCAATCAGCATTGGTTCTAACTTTTCTTTTTTCAAATTTTCTCTCCCCTTCATATTTGACTTTTTCGAGTGTACTACTTTTATGAAAATGTGACAATACGATTTTATTAAAAAAACAAAAAAAGTGCTCTAAGAGAGCACTTCCATCACATAAATATAGTTTTCTGTATATCTCATTAAATCATCAACACTGAAATACCCATGATATTCCAATACACATGTCCCTTTAATATAAACAAATGCGGTTGGAGTATTCACAATCTCATATTTCTCAAATAATTCAGGATGCTGATTAAGAAATATATACCTTGCTTCAATCTGCGGAAAACGTCTAACCCATGATTTAAGTCTTTCCATTATTGATAAACTAGGCAAATCTGATGGATCACTAAAATAAAACAAACATGCAGGAGCCTGCTTAATTAATACAGACATATCTTCAACTAATTCTTTCATAAATTCCCTCGCTTACTACATCTTCATTATATGAATAAATATATGGGAAATACAACGAAAATGCTTTCACGAAAAAAATTAATGACGCTTCGCGTGACGAGAAAGAACTGTTCCAATAAATAGACCGATTAGAGCACAGGCAGCGCCAATAAGAAAACTATCTAGATCTGGCCATGACCATTTATGAAATGCACGCATATTAGCTAATGTGAATGTCAGATAATCTGCTAACATATACATGACTCCAAAAAAGAAAATCAGGATCCATCTTCCTTTGTTGATAATACGAGAAGACACCATCAGCATCGATACAACAATACTTGCCAATGGCAATCCTATAATAAAGTATCCTACTGAAAATGGAATCAGATAATCATTGATATTCCTTGTCCAAAACAATCCAATACCAGCAAGCCAAAATACCCAGTAGCAGATCATCAATTTTCTGAATCTTTTTATCTTCATGTCTCACCCTCCTCCACTAGGCGAGAACAACAACTCACTTAACTCACATTCCCTAAACCTTCGTGCATATCGATGTGTTCCACTTTCATCCTTAACAAATAAAACTTCTTAAGCCAGCAAGGCTGATAGTCAACCATATCTCTTATGGAAATAAGATTTTCCAATGAGACACGGCGATCAAGAATGGCTAGAAGTCTTATCAGCTCATTATCATCAGTAAGAGAAATATCAATAGCCTGTCTTAAAAACTGTGTAAGGTACACAGGAATATCCCATGAAGAAATATAGCCTGCATGTATCATTGCACTATTGACTTCTCCATCAATATCATCTTGAAACATCAAGAAATGACAATTATAAAGCAGATGAGATTTCATCACTGAGCTGTGATTGAAACCAGATTTGATGGTCTACATAAATACAGAACTGAATAAGTGAATCTACTTTGATAAGGCCATAATAAACACGATCACGCAAACTCTCACATAAATCCTGTTCAAGCTTTTGCGACATCATTGACCATTCCAAAGCTATCATCTACCCTTCACTTTTAATTGTATATTAATAAAATATAGGACTCAATTATTTCAACGTGAACTACCACCCACCTAAAGGTAGGTGGCTTCTAAAAACCTGACGGTTCTATTTAAGAAGTTTGATATTTAAGTTTCCACCCGACAAGTCAGGCAATCCTTATTCTTACAGGCGTGTCCACTTCGCCTCTACCGTATAGGATGTTAACATCCACAACGCTACTTTTACGCATGATGT
>NZ_JAGBIX010000056.1:0-3262 GCF_017934775.1 Kandleria sp.
CGTTGTTTACGAGCTTACCTTATGGATGTCTCAAGTTATAATGATTAACTTCTCTTCAGTGATATGATATCACTTCTAGATAAAATAAAAAACTAGAATTATTACTTGAATAACTTCTAGTTCTATAATACGAAAGAGCTTTCACAAGCTCAATGTGGCAACTGCATTATTTCCATGGTATAAATACAGTTTTCATTATTTTTACTTAAATCCATATAGCATTGTGTTTCATCCATAAAACACATCAGCAGTTTATCTTCAATATTATATGAAGAAATGAATTCTTGCCCTTGAAGGATTGTCTGATCAATTTCTTTTTCAATATCCTCAATCATCTTTCTTGAAGAAACAAGTTCCTTCTTTAACAAATCAAGATTATCATGATAATAACAATGCATAAAAGATGATGCTTCATAAAATGAAGAAAAGAACAGTATATCAAATGCCGCAAACTCACGATCATTTACACCCGCACATAAAAGCATATAAGGCTTAGTATCTATTATATGTTTATAAATACATTTTAACTGAATACGATGCATATAGTCAGAACCCATTTCTTTATAAAGAAATATTTCAATACAATCACATGTAAAAGTAACGACCAATTTTTCATCACCTAACACATAATTATACTTCCCACTTTTCTCATCTGATGATTGATAAAGTTTCTCAATAATATGAAATAGACTTTTTTTATGAAATTCTACCAATGATGAATAAGAAAGAGCATCTTTAAGATTGCTTAAAAGCAAATGATCCATCTCTCTACAGGCATCATGATCATCCGTAAAAAACTGGACAGGACTTTTTAAATGATGACCGTAGTCCTGATAGCTTTCTTCAAAGATTAAATAAACATTTTCCTCCATAATATACACCTCTGCTATTTCATTATAAAACAATCAGAAAAAATAACATGGTCATATGTCCTATTGTGAACCTAAAAACTGGATTTATATAAAAAACTCTATCAAACAGATAGAGTTTACAGTAAATTCCTTTTTTCCAATACTCTTGTAGCATAAGAGCATACAGACTTTAATGTGATATTTTGTCTTAATGCTTCATCAATAATAGTGTCTACAAGGCGTCTTGCGATTCCCTGACCTTCATAGCCAGTATTCACTTCAGTATGATCAATAATCCATGTCTGATCTTCTTCTTTATATGTACATACACCAACTAAAATGTTTTTCTTTTCATCATCATAAGCTGCAGCACGATTACGGTCTGCTTCATAATTTACAGTTATCATTTTTATCCTCCTTGTAAAATCAACACATAAGATACTTCTTAATTCAAGAATAACGATTTATCTTCTGTTTTTCAACATAAATGCTTAATAAATATCAATAGAGTAAGCAATGATTAATAAATAACTGACTGTGTATTAATAGATAAACAAATAATTGAAAATAGAAGAACGTAATAAGATATTTATTTGGCATATCACTGTCATTGCTTTATCTATTGATACACCTATTATAAAGGATATCTTTTTGACATAAAAGGTTATAATATATTTTTGACCCAATATACACCATTTTCATAAATAGAAATATATATAATTGTCTTTTTGACAAATATTTGTTGACTTTTAAAAAAGTGAGGTCTATTATATACGCAAGAGCAAAATAAAAAATTCAATGACGGGAACACGTTGTGATCAGGAAGGCAATCAGAGAGTCTGTGGCTGGTGAAAACAGATTTGCTGATGATTACAGTATCGTCCCTAAGAAGCGGATTGAACAATATAGTAGATCTAGCCGGTTTCCACCGTTATATGGATAGCGTATGTTTGTACGTAAAGTGTCATGTTTAACATGGAAAAAGGATGGTACCGCGGATATATTCGTTCCTATATTGGAACGAATTTTTTATTTGCTCAAAGGGGGGATATTTTATATGAAATTTTTACAGAAATGCAGTAAATTTTTATCTGATTACACAGCATTGTTTGTTATTGCTGTCGCAATCGTAACATTTTTTGCTCATAGCTTAATGAGCTGGGTCAACTTCTCATTATTCTTTGATTTTGTTGGAAACAAATTCACTAACCAATCATTGATTATCGGCATTATCATGTTCACTATGGGATTGACTCTAACTACTGAAGATTTCAAGATCTTAGCAGCTCGTCCTTTTGATATCTGTATTGGTGCATGTGCACAATACTTGATCATGCCATTCTTGGCTTACACCTTAACAAAGGTTCTTAATCTTTCACCTGCTATCGCATTAGGATTAATTCTTGTTGGATGCTGTCCAGGTGGGGTTTCTTCTAATATCATGTCATACCTTTGTGGTGGTGATGTAGCTTTCTCTGTTGGAATGACTACTGTTTCTACACTTCTTTCACCAGTTATGACTCCAATCATGGTTTCATTGCTTGCTCATGGTGCTAAGATCAGCATCCATGGATTCCCAATGTTCGTTTCTATCTTAGAAACAGTTCTTTTACCTATCGCTGTTGGATTCTATCTTAACTACAAATTTGGTCAGCAGAAAGTATTTAAAGAATTACAGAGCGTAATGCCTGGTATCGCAGTTATTGGTCTAGCATGCGTTGTTGGTGGTGTTGTTTCTTCTCAGGGAGAAAACTTCTTCACTTCAGGTGTTGTCGTATTCGTTGCAGTTCTTTTACATAATAGCTTAGGATATGCACTTGGATACTTAGCTGGTAAACTTGCTGGTATGAACGTTAAGAAAAAACGTACAATCTCAATCGAAGTTGGTATGCAGAATGCCGGTTTAGCAACTAACCTTGTTACTACAACTGCACAGTTTGCCGCATTGCCTCAAGCCGCAATCATCTGCGCTGTCTCTTGTGTATGGCATTCTATTTCCGGAACACTTATCGCTGCGCTATTTGCTCAGATGGATAAACGTTCTGTATCAGTTAAAAACAAAAGCACACAGACTGAATTCTAAGCCAAAAGGACAAGCATTGCTTGTCCTTTTGTTTTGAGTTAATCATTGTATGAAGGGAAATTATGAATAAGTTGTAGCTTTATCTTTACTACAACTACAGTATATAAATACTTCATGGCATAATTATCTTGTGATTATCAAAAAATATGTGATATCTAAATATACAAAAAACAGGTGGGATTTGTCTTCCTCACCTGTTTTCTGCTTTTGGGATAATTATTTTTTGAAGGGAAATTATGAATAAGTTGTAGCTTTATCTTTACTACAACTACAGTATATAAATACTTCATGGCATAATTATCTTGTGATTATCAAAAAATATGTGATA
>NZ_JAGBIX010000057.1:0-5028 GCF_017934775.1 Kandleria sp.
AAACTAAAGTACACATATTCAATACTTCTATTATAAAGGAAATAAAGAAAGGGATATAACCTAAACGCTTATCAGTTTTAATGACTCTAGAGAGTCTTAAAAGTAACTCATGGATAAGTCAATTAGATTATACTAGGAGAACACAATGGGAAAAAGATCAATCAAGGAAAATAAAAATATTTACTTTCTTACAAGAGAAGAACAAGGACTAACTAGACTAGAAGCAAGTGAACGTACGGAAGGTATCATCACTGCTAGTCGTCTAGAAAAAATAGAGAACGAAAAGATTCAGCCTCATCCTGAAGATATTCTTGCCCTTGCAAAGGCTTATAATAAACCTTCACTCATTCATCATTTTTGTTCACATGAATGTGCTATCGGCAAGATTCATCGTCATGATGTGCATATCTCATCATTATCAGAGATTGTATTAAGTACACTTTCTACATTAAATACATTAAACAAAGAAAAAGATCGACTTATTGAAATCACCGAAGATGGGATCATCTCTGATGATGAACTAGAAGATTTTGCGATGATTGCCAATCAGCTAGAAAAAATATCTATAACTGCAGACGCACTTAATCTTTGGGTCAGTGATACAATTGCCTCAGGGAAAATAGACAAAGAAAAATTCGAGCTGATTCGCAATGAAAAAAGAAGTATAGAGAGGTAATAGTTTTGCATAAAATTGCTTTAATTAAAGATACAATTAACAAGGTAGAAGATCGTATTCTTCCTCTTATTGAAGATGAAGAAATAAAGAATAAACTACATAATAAATATCAGAATATACTAGAACATATTCCTGCTAGTCAAAAAGAAACATCAAAAGATCATAAGACAATCATTCTTCATGTTTTCCAAGAAGAACTTCCTATTGATATTGATCTCAATAAACTAAAAGAAGCCTTACATTACCAGATGCCTCAGCTTGTCGATCTAGCGACATTTGAATCATTGTTTAAGGATGTTCTTCCTGATCATCTTCGAGAAGAAAGAGAATCAAGAGAACCAATGATCCTAGGAGAATTCTGGCCTACTGAAGAAATGCTTTTCATTGATGGAAAGAAGCGCTATGCTTCTTGGAAAAACAATGAACCAGAATATCCACATAAATATGTAATCGCTAATACAGAAATGATCATCAATGCTACAAGTGAAGAAGTAGATAAACTTTTATTGATGACAATCAAGACAACCTATATTGCACAAGAATACGCATATTATGGAGAATCAGATTTTCCAATTTAAAAGAGACCTAAGAGTCTCTTTTAAAAATCTTTCTTTAACATAACTGCTCTTGAAATTAGGATAGACATCAACATGAATAACAGTACTCCAATAGAAACCATGATGACCTTGAAGCCCTGTAATAATTTTATTATTGTCGCAAAACCTACTAAATTAAAGAGCAATGCGATAGAACCAATGATAATAAATGAAAGTAAAACCATCGCGACAGTTGATTTTGCTGATCCAAAGTAAAGATAGATAGGAATATAAAGTGAAGACGCAAATATATATAATAACAATGATATAAAGATCATTTGAATATTAGCACCAATAATCAATGAATAAATCAGCCAAACAATGATAATTGGCAGAATAGAAACAATACTTAAGACATATTTACTTAACACATACTGTGTTCTTGTAAATGGCAATGTAAACAAGAGAGGATAACCGTTGTCATATTCATCGTAAGTAATTGTCGTTAATGTTTGTACACACATCATATACATCAACATGGGTACCATCTGTTCAAAATAGATCTTCTCAGAAATCAGATTTACAAAAACAATAATAATAAATCCATACAAGATTCCCATACTGTACTTCTTCATAGTCATTAAATCTTTGATCAGTAGAGCCTTCATAGTCTTTCTCCTTTAATGTTCATGAGTAAAATATCATCGAGATTTATATTTTCAATAATCATTTTAGGATAATTTTCTAGGTAGAATTGTTTTTCATTAGTAATAGCACCATATCCCCATTTCTCTTTACAGTAATTAGAGATAAACTGCTTATCTAACGTCTGCCATTCTTTTTCACTACATTTTATTAAACCATATGTTTCATTAATACGATCAATATCTTCATGGAAATTGATTTTTCCATCATTGATAATATAGATTTCATCACACAATGTATCTAAATCATTGGTGATATGAGAACTGATAAGAATTGTACGACTTTCATCTTCTTCCATATAGTCTCTAAGCATATCATAGATATCCATCCTTGCGGATATATCAAGTCCAGTTGTAGGTTCATCTAAGATCAGAACCTTAGCCTGATGAGAAAGTGCCATCAGTACTTTCAGTTTGGCCTTCATACCTGTAGAAAACTTTTTAATAGTCTTTTTTAATGGGAGTTTCATCTCAACTGCTTTCGTTAAAAAGAATTTTTCATCAAAGTGTTTATAGAAGGCCTTTAAGATAGTAGAAATATCCTTAACTGTATAATACTGACTTAACATAGAATCTGAAAAGACAACACCTACATCATTCTTGTCTTCAACACTATAAATAGAGCCTTCATCGATTGAAATCAAACCCAGCAATGCCTTAAATACCGTTGTTTTACCTGAACCATTTTCGCCAAGCAATCCTACTACTGTACCGCTTTTTATTTCTAGTGAAACATCTAACTGAAAATCCTTATACGTTTTCTTTACGTTCTGCATTTTTAGCATACTATGATTCCTCCATAATCATTTTCATAATGTCTAATACATCTTCATTACTTAATCCACTTCTTCTTGCTTTTTTCATTATTCCAGATAACTCTTTTTCAATGTCTTTTACCTGCTGTTCATGAACAACATTACGATCCACCGGCGCAATATAGCTCCCTTTGCCATGTACTGTAATGATAAGTCCTTCTTGTTCTAAAGCATCATACGCTTTCTTAACAGTCAATGCGCTAATTCTTAGCGTATTGGACAATGAACGTACAGAGGGCAATTTATCTTTTTCTTTAAGTTCTTCATTATAGATACTCTTTTTTATCTGATCTACAATCTGTTCATAAATAGGTACCATTCCTTGGGTATTAATAATTATATTCATATGGCCCTCCTTTCTATAAACAGTATATAACAGTATACAACAGTTTGTAAAGTGTTATACACTGTTTATTAAAAAAAACACTACCGAAGTAGTGCTTTTAATAGATGTCTTTTCTTACATATTTAATTAGTCCAATACAAACAATAACGATACTTACAACTGTCCATATTATAATAACTGTACCATTCAATACATGTTTTGTAAGAATATCTGCGGTATCACTTAATGAGAAAGGTGAAAGCTTACCAAATAAATCTTTATGATTTGAGATATTGCCTACAATATAAACAAAATACAGCAGAACAGCTAGTCCTAATCCAATCCCTGTACCATTTTGTCTTAAGAAACAAGAAAGTGAATAGGATATACTTGCGATAACCATATTGATAAAGACAACTGCCATATGGATAAGATAGAATTCTCTCACAAGGAAATCCTGTTTGATGATAATCATGCATATGATTGCAGCTATCAGCATTAATAGGTTAAATAATATAACTTGAATCTGCATGGCTATAAACTTAATGAATGCGACTTTTCCTCTTGAGTAGGGCTGAGTTAAAAGGAAATCTGCAGTTTTTTCATATTCTTCTTTAGATATAATGTTTATGCCAATAAAAGCCGCATATAATGAACCACCTAAGGTCATCATCATGCCACATTCTACACCATAGAATCCAAAGAATGTTAATAAGTTAAATTGATTTAAACCAAAAGCAGAACTGAAGGCACCCATATTAGAAAAGTCTGCCTTCATATTTTTCATTTCAGGGTAAACAAGAATACATACAGCTACAAAGAAAGCAACAAGAAGACTCCAGATCAATAGGACTTTTCTTCCTCTTTTTAACTCCTGTAGAAATAGTGTCATAGTTCATCACCTTCCTTATAGTAGTGCAAGAAAACTTCTTCAAGATCAGGATCTTCAATATTAATATCACTGATTTTTTCTTCTGAAAGCATCTTTAATAGTGATTTCATATGACCACGATAAAGGAATGACACTTGGCCATCTTCTTTTTTAAGATCTTCCATACCATCGATTGTAAAATCAATATCTCCTGTAAGAGTTATTCGTTTAGTCGTACTGTGCATAAGCGTACGTACATAATCACAGGCAATGATATGTCCTTCTCGAATAATGGCAGCACGTTCACAATATCTTTGTATTTCAAGTAGGTTATGACTTGATAAAAAGATCGTTGTTCCTTCCTGATGAAGTTCCTTCAAGATAGAAAAAAATTCTTTTTGAACAAGCGGATCCAATCCACTTGTTGGTTCATCCATAATAAGAAGTCTAGGCTTATGCATCAATGCAATAACAATAGAAAGCTTCTTCTTGTTTCCTAATGAAAGCTGATTAACACGTTTAGTAGTATCAAGTGATAAACGTTCACAAAGCTTATAAGCTTCATCAACACAGTTTTTGTTTTTAAGCTTAGCAGTGTAGGCAATCACCTGTTTCACTTTCATCTTAGGATAAAAAAAGACTTCTGAAGGCATATAACCAACCTCAGATAAAATCTCTATCTTATCTTTCCTAATATCTTTCCCAAAAATATACCCTTCTCCAGACTGATAACGCAACAATCCTAGCATTGTACGAATAGCTGTCGATTTTCCAGCTCCATTTGGACCGATGAAACCGAAGAATTCTCCTTCTTCTACACTAAGATTCAACTTATCAATGCCACGTGATTTCCCATAACTTTTCGTTAGATCACGCAATTCAATAGCATTCATATAAGTCCCCCCTTTCTTATATCATAATCATATCATATTGTAATAACATATAAAAATAAAAGCCCACATACAAAAAAATTGGATAATAGAAATCAAGTAAAAATTTAAAAAAATTATCAGTAATTTTTCATGGTTTTTATTGCACGCTGAAAACCCCTGAAGAAAAAGCGCTTTTTTTCAGGGTGGTTTAGGTGTATAATCTTGTTGT
>NZ_JAGBIX010000004.1:0-31715 GCF_017934775.1 Kandleria sp.
AATTTTACGCCTGTATCTTGGACAAAAGACAAAATGGTAGTTTATCAAAGATACCGTTGTGTTCGTATGTCTATATTTATTTTCCATACATATACTATATCATAATATATGTACGCTTCCGGTATCTACATACACTTTTTTATTTTATGCTATCCATCTCACACCTAAAGGAGTGGGCTTTTCGCACAGTCTTTTGTAAATGGCTTAATGAGCCAGTTCTTCTATAAAAGCATTGGCTGGATTTAAGATCTCTGTACCAGGAATGACAATGCTGCTAGTTAGAAAACAGATCATATTCTTAATACCTTTCTCCATATTCTTCTTTGGCTACTGTAGTCCACTTCTTAATAAATGATGTTTTCGCATTTGTATAAGCATCTCTATTATGTTCATACTTTTTCCATAGACTAAGTTTTAATGCTTCATAATCTTTTGCAATATCAGGATGATCATTCATGTAATCTCTAAAATAGAGTTCATCATTATCGCCTGTATATCTTAGATGAATGTGGTAGACCTTCTTCGCAAACCCTTTTTTAGTGTAGCCTTTATTTAATGAGATTCTTTGATTTTCAGTACACATTCTATAAAAACCATTCTTTTCAATTTGTTGCGCTGTTTTTTCTATATCTTCATTAGAATCAATTTCAATTAATACATCCACAATATCTTTAGCATAAATATTCTTGATTGAAGTGCTTCCTATATGACTTATTCTTTTTATTGAATATTCATGTAATATTTCTTTAAGTACACTTTCTATTTCTTTATAGTTGTCTTCCCACTTCTTATCATGAGGTACAAGAAATATGGGAAAAAGTGTCCATAGTTCTTCTAATGTCATTTCTGTTAGTTCTTTTTCCATATTGATTATCTTTTCCATTCACTTCTTAATAGACCATATATGGATTCATCCACAATTCCATAATTATTGAATCCTGCCTGACGAAGTGTTCCTTCATATTTTAATCCGCATTTTTTCATTACTTTACCTGAATTAGGATTGTTTGTATCGTGTTTTGCTTCTATTCTATTGACTTCAACACTTTCAAATAGATAATCAATGACAGCTTTGAATGCTTCTGATGTCACTCCCTGATGCCACCATTTTTGTCCTATACAATAACCTATAGTTACCATCTCACATTTTTCATTGATATCTACAACACTGATACTGCCAATAGGTTCATCAATGTCTTTTAAGACGATTGCCCATTGATAATAATCTGGATTTTTATATTGTTCTACCCAATTAGAAATAACCATTTTTGTTATTGATAAATCACTGTGGGCTGGCCAAGTCAGAAAAGCTGTTACCTTCTCATCAGCCATCCAGTTTTTATAAGAGGCTTCAGCATCTGATAAACGAAATGCTCTTAAGACTAGTCTTGGTGTTTCTATTGTCTTTGTTCCTTTATGTTTCATTTTTATCCCCCTCTATTTGTTATATCTCTTTTTTTACAAAAAAGGGTCACTTTGTAGCGACCCAGCTAAATTAAAGCCCAATTTTATGAAGTGCTTGATCAAGATCAGCAATGATATCTTCTGGTTCTTCTAATCCAACTGAGAAACGAATAAATCCTTTTCTGAATTTTTCAGGATAGAGATTAATACGTTCATCATAACTTGGCTGAGGGAAAATTAAGCTTTCATCATGCCCTAAAGAAACAGCAAATGTAACAACTTTAAGTGCTGCACAGAATTTTTCTACAGCCTTATCATCGGCGTCTACTCCAAATGAAATGACACCGCCATATCTCTTCTTCATTTGTTTCTTAGCTAACTCATGACCTGCATTACTTTTAAGTCCTGGATAAGAGACAAAAGTAATGTTTTCTCTTTGCTCAAGCCATTCAGCAATTTGCTGAGAAGACTCATTGATTCTTTGCATACGAAGTGGGAATGTAACTGACCCTCTAAATATTTGCCAGGCATTGAACGGACTTATGACACTTCCTACATTTACCTGTGCCTCATATCGTATACGATCCATTGTTTCAAGATCATTGGAGATAATCGCTCCACCTTGTGCATCGCCATGTCCATTAATAAATTTAGTAAGTGCTTCAACGACAAAATCAGCTCCTAATTCTAAAGGTTTCTGATTATAAGGTGAAGCGAAGGTATTATCTACTGATAAAATAGCACCATTTTCATGCGCTATTTTTGCTATAGCAGCAATATCTGTAACACCATTTGTTGGATTATCAGGAGTTTCAACGTGAATAAGACGTGTTCCTGGAGTAATGGCCTTCTTGACTGCTTCTAAATCTGTCATATCTACCATAACTGTTTCTACACCGAATTTCTCATTGAATAATTCATGAAACATTCTATATACAGCCATGTAGCTTACCTTAGGATAAAGTACTTTATCCCCAGTCTTCAGTAATGTCCAAAATAATGCATGCAATGCTGCTACACCACTTGCTAACACAATAGCATCATCTGCATCATGCAATGCGGCAATTTTCTCTTCTAGCCAATGCTGATTTGGATTTCCATTTCTTGAATACATAAGAAGATCAGTTGAAGAATAATTCACCTGAGACAAATCATCAGGTAATTTATAGCTATTCGCCATATGAAGAGGTCTTCTTACCGCTCCAGTACCTTCATCATAATCTGTTCCTGTATGTATTGCTTGTGTTGAAATACCATATTCTTTGTATGGATTCTTTTTCTTTGCCATATATACTCCCCCCTTAAAATCATTAACAGATTAAAATTTCTTTTTAAGATAATAACATTTTCAAACTATTTAATCTATTGATTTGATAATAATATTACCTTTTAAACTTTAATATTAACGTTGTTAAACAATTTTATATTTCAGAGCATATTCCTTTTATTATGTCCATAATGAAGTAATAAACATCGGTGAAGCATCTTTGCTTTTTTCAAATCCACAATTCTCATAGAAATGCAATTCTTCATCATAGGCAATGACCGCAATTCTAAGATAATCTTTATAATGTTCTTTTATCATTGACACCAATGTTCTACCAATCTTAAGTCCATGATACTTTGGATTTACAAGTAGATAATGAACATAAGCATTCATGATCCCATCATCCATGACACAGATCATGCCAATGAGCTTATCACCATCCCATGCTGAAATAACAGTTTTGAAGTTTTTCATAGCGATTACTAATTTATCTGGATAGTGACCCGATGACCATTCTACAGATAGAAACAGCTCTTCAAGCTGTTCTCTTGTAAAATCATGTGTTTCTTTATATTCAATATTCATATTATCCCCCTCAAATAAATGAACCATCACAGTTTCTAGTGTTTTCTTATAAGCTTAATAACTCTTGGTCGGTTATACCTTTGCATTATGACAAAAGCAAGATCAAAACATGCAGCTAGAAATGAAGTAATCATAAATACCCAGAAAGCATTAAACCAAATGGAAAATAATACTGGGATAAAGCACAGCAAAACATTGACTTCATGGACTACTTCAGCTTGACACATAGACTGTGCTATTTGATCAAAGCTACGTTTACGCAAGTTGAAGTAATCTTGTTCAAAAGTCGGCAAATAGTTTTTCCAGTATCTTACTTTCAATATTTCATAAATAGACTTTTCCCATTGTCTACTTTGATACCATTTTTTAGTATAATCTGCCTTATTGTGCATGCATCTTCCTACGACAGATCCAACAAGTAATCGCATTACAAAATGATAAGAAATTATCCCGAATGTTATCGTAAGAGAAAGAACTAAACAATTATGATATTTCACATATATGCCACAAAAGAATAGTGTTAAAACTATAAATCCTATCCCAAATGAATAAACAATCTTTTTCATTTAAATACTTCCTACAATTTTGCTAAAAATCTTTGTAAAAAGCTTTTGGCGAGTGAATCTGGTTTGATGGTATCTAAAACTTCATCTAAGCCATACCATTTTGCATCATCTACTTCATCAGTTAATTGGAAATCTTCAGTTTCAACTCTTACTGCATAATTATGAATTAACGTATTGGATTTAGAATAGTATTCATTGTCATTGTAGACATAGCTGACAACACTAAGACCAGTTTCTTCTTTTATTTCACGAACCAATGCATCTTTTGCATTTTCTCCTTTATTTATATAGCCAGCAACGAGAACATGATAAGGTTTTCCATATTGCTGAATTAATAGAATCTTATCTTTATCAGGATTAAATACAATCGCAGAAATAGCACTGTTAAATGTAGGAAACTTAAACTGCTGACAATGAGGACAAAAAGGAACCTTACCATCTATTCCATTTTCTTTATAAATTAATTTTTCTCCACATTGATCACAATAATTCATTTTTTCACCTTCTCTTAAAATTTCTTTTATATATAGTAACATACTAAAAACGAGAACAAAAAATATTTTGTCCTCGTATGTTAACTATTGTTTACTTTATATCTTAATCTTACATAGGAATCTTCAAGTTGAATACATTCTTCAAGTTTCAATACTGCAAGCTTATTCAATTCATCAATTGAAGTAATTGATTTCCCATCTATTAGTGTAGAAGTCTCTTTTCCTCCAATAAGCACTGGTGCTACAACAATGTCTACAAAATCAATAAGCTTCTCTCTTAGAAAAATACCATTCATTGTGCCACCACTTTGAATTGTGATTCTTTCACAGTTATACTTATCCTTTAACTCAATTAGTGCTTTCTTTAATGAAAGTTCTTCCTGAAAAATAATGCTCATATTATCAGCTTTAACATGAAATGCTGGATGATTCTTATTTGTAGTAATTAATACAAAATACTTGGATAGTTCACAAAAATACTTTATCCCATGTTCATTAAGATGAGAGTTATCAATCAGAACAAATGATACCGGTGTTTTTGATGGCATAGGTTTGTTATTAACACCTAGCTTCGCCTGTACTCTACCTGTATTTAATGACCATAAATCCGTTGTCTGTTCAATCTCATAGTATTGATGTAAACCTTCTTTTAATCCTTCAATACAAGGAAAATCCTGGTCTACATCAAGATGGTCAGATGCACCTGTACTAATTTTCCCATCTACTGACATTAACATAAATAAAGTTGTAATTGGTCTATTCATAATCATACTTTGATATTTCCATTTCAATAATATTATTTACTACACTCTTATCTTTAAAGCCAACCTTCTTATAACACTGATGTGCTATTTCATTGTTTTCAAGAACACCAATTGTGATCTTGTCCACTCCTAATATTTCAAAAGCATATTTCAATCCAAGAACAAGCATCTTGGTTCCATATCCTTTTCCTCTGATTGTTCCATCTACAATAACCCATCCAAAACGAAGAAGTTTAGGATTTCCTTGTAGATACCTCATAATGAAATGTCCAACCACATTATCTTCTTCATCAACTGCAGTCCATGGATAGAAATTATCTTCTTCCTTACAGTCTCCATTATCTAAACGATACTTGTCATCGATGATACGTGCAGAAATGGGAAAGTCTCCAAAATGGTCACCGCCCCACTTTAAAAAGACATCTTCATCTTGTATCCAGCTTTCAATTATTTTAGCGTCACAGCTTTTGTATGGTCTTAATCTTAACATTGAACTTCTCTGTCTTTCTTAGATTTTATGATCAAAAGATATGATCTGCTGATCTGCATCAACTTTAGCTTCAACACCAAAAGGAATAATACAGCGTGGCATAGCATGTCCAATATTGACATTAAATACAATAGGAAGATCTTCTCTGTCAATGACATCTACAAGTATCTTCTTGTATTCATCTACGTATGTTTCATCCATTGGTTTTCCCACAATGACACCTGAAACAGCATCAAATACGCCTCTTTCTTTAAAGTATTCAAGTGCTTTTCGATACTTCTCAGGAGAAGGCTTTTCTTCGCTTGATTCTAACAGAAAAATATGATCTTTCCACTCTTCTTTATCGGGGAATAAATGATATTTCTCACACAATATCGGCATATCCTCATAACGTTCACCATTAAAGAAATCATACAGAGAATCAATGCATCCTCCTAGTATTTTACCAGAGAATACCGTTGCCCCCTGTAACAGTTCAAAACCATTATTAGGGTGAGCAATCAAAGGCTGTCCAATCTGTTCTGAAGAAAAACTCTTTCTCTCTTCGTACCAAATATCACTAGGTGATATTTGACGAATAGTCTTAGTGGAAATCAGTTCCTTAAAGTATTTATAAGTATACGGTAACATCTCTGAACTTAGTTCACAGATGTCAGGTAAAAAGGCTTGTCCGTAAAATGTTTTTAGTCCCACCTTATGTAACATAAAATGGTTGATGGTTGTATCTGAGAAGCCAAGGAATACTTTATCGTTTACTGCATCTTTAAGTTCATTATGTTCAAATAGATATGGCAATAAGCGATAGGTATCATCTCCACCGATAGCACATAATATCATATCGATATCTGGATCACGAAAGGCCTCTAGCAGATCTTCTGCTCTTTTTTCAGGATGTTCTTTAATATAATCCAATCCTTTTAATGCATTAGGCATAAACTTTACATTTAAGCCTAATTCCTTTAATCTTTTCAGTCCTATTTCTACTTCAAACTGTATAAATGATTCACCTAATATACCACTTGAAAGACTTACAATAGCAACATTTTTTATCATCGATTTTCTCCTTTACTCATTTTTCTTAAACATTGATACTAATCCACGAAGATATCGATGAAGAGTGCTTATGTTCAAGATTTTATTTCATTCCTGCTTTAACATTGATCTTATATCCCTCTTGTATAGCAGAAAGTGTAGCTACAAAGCTAACGATTATTCCACTATATTTTAGATCAAATGTTGATAAACTCAACGGTAATATAATACTTTACATACCCATATATCATATTAATAATCTTTATTACAAAAATAAAATCCGCAAAGAACTCAAATTTTGATCCAAAGTCACTGTCCCCGTTTGTCTTGCGACACTCCATCTATCATATCAGTCAATCCTGACATACAATACAGAACATAAAAACTGGTGAGAATACTTGAAAGAAAAACAAAGTGATACTACAAATGATACGTATTCCTATAATAATATTAGCCATATTTCTATTGTTTTTTTCTTGATAAAAGAACGATTGTTTCGACGTGCCCCGAGACTCCTTTATGAATGTCCACAGTACAAGCAAAATTACCTACCAGAGCACGTTCCCCCAAAAAAGTCTACTGTTTCTCTTTGGTCGAACACTTCTACAAGCTGGAATTTTGTTTCTAAATCACTGTGTACCCTTCTGATGTTAAAACGCTCAACGCTCGCTCATAGTTCTCTTCTTTCACGAGAATATAGTCGGTGTTATAAGTCGATACGGCAAATATGCCAATTTTATGCTCAGCGAGGATGCCGGACAGTTTTGACAGAATGCCAATTAACGAAAAGTCGAGCACACCCTGAATACGGAAACCTCTCCAACCATCATCACGCTCGATTGTATTGTCCGGTGTATCTTCCGTTTTACACACCAGAGATAATTCTTCATCCGTCTTCCCAATAAAATAGAAGTCGGATTCCATATCTATACTTGATACTTCAGCCACTTTACATACCGTTAGCTTATAGTCAATTTTCTTCAGTTCCATCATTCTTGTTCCCTTCTAAAAAATCTGTATTTTTCTATCTCTTCTTCCGAGCAGTCAGTTCTGGATACATTGTATCAAGCAACTCTCTTAGAAACTCCCTGTTCTCCACATCATCCACAAGCAGCATCTTTTTCGCGCCTTCATACGGCAGTTCCATATCTGCGTCCGGCATCATGACAACGGCTGCCTTCACAGGTTTCACAAGAAAGCGGTCATCATATATTCCGCCGACTATCTTGCCGCGATAGTAAATGATGTATTCTCCCATCATAGCGCGATACGATATATCGTCCAACCCAGAAAGCTGATCCAAAATATAATCAAGATAATCTTTGCTTGATGCCATTATCTCGCCTCCTCAGAATCCTTAATCTTTTAATAATCCTCAGCATCCACGCCGATTTCGACGTATTTCTTCGGTTTTCTTGTCCAATCTGACAACAGTCTCTACATGCTCGAAGACAATGACTTGAATGTCATCGTTAAGAGGAAATGTATCCAAGTCCAAGCGCTCTGACTAAACAAGTCAACGATTAGACGGATCGTTATTCCTCATTCCTGTTCTGATCAAGTGTCCTTCCTGTATTGCTGCGAATGTCGCTACTGCACTTACAAACATTCCACTATATTTCAAATCAATAAACGTTAATGTCAGTGGAAGCACGAAAAGCAGTATGCCCGTCACCTTATTCATTACTGTGTGCACAACAACCAATTCCTTTCGCATTACATATCCGGAAATCAAGTTGATCGCCTTGATCACGGCAATCACGATGATCCAGATGATAAGCCAAGTCGGAATATGCAGGATTGGAATCAGCTTTATCAGGCAGCATAATACCAGAACAAAATCAGCGGCTGTATCCAATTTCAATCCAAAATTGCTGACAGTGCCCGTTTTCCGTGCAACCGTACCATCTATCATATCGCTGATTCCCGCAACAATGTACAGGATATAAAACGCAGATGAAAACACGGGGCAGAACAGCAAAGCCATGCTGCAAACAATCCGGATGCCGGTTATAATATTGGCCATATTCAGCTTCATTTTAGATTATCCTTCCTGACAATAGTTCTATTGCCTCGACATACCCTGAGACATCAATACTACAGTCTCTACATGTTCAGTAAATGGGAACATATCAAATGGATACACATCAGTAAATGTATAGCCAATCTTCTTAAATTCCTTAAGATCTCTTACTTGCGTATCAGGTCCACATGATACATAGACAATCTGTTTAGGATTAAGGATCTTAACAGCTTGAATAAATTCCTTAGTAGATCCTGTTCTAGGTGGATCCATAATGATCGTATCATATGAAGCTTTCATGCTTGCCTGCTTCTTCATAAATTCAGTTGCATCATCACAGATGAACTTAATATTGTTAATATGATTGCTTGCTTTATTATCATTAGCATCCTTAATGGCATCTCTATTTCTTTCAACACCAATAACTTCTTTTGCCTTCTTGCTGGCAATCATGCCAATTGTTCCAATACCACAGTAAGTATCCAATACTTTCTGTGGATTCTTTAATAAAGATAAAGTCTTGTCATACAATGCTTCACATTGATCATGATTAATCTGATAAAAAGATTTAGATGAAATCTTAAATGTCAATCCACAAAGTTCATCAATGATAAACCCTTTTCCATATAAAACTTTCTCATAATCACCTAAGACAATACTTGTCTTTCTTTGATTGACATTTAAAACAATGCTCTTGATATCAGGGAAAGCTTTCGTCATTTCTTTACAGAAATTCTTTGAACCATTAAAGACCTTGTTATTAGAAACCAAAGTTACTAATGTCTGATCAGTCTTTACCGCTCTTCTAATTAATACATGACGAATATCCCCTCTTGATTTTCGTGGATCATAAATGGAAACACGGTATTTTCTAAATAATTGTGATATTTTCTTTAATATCTGATCAGTCTTTTCATCATGAAGAAGACAAGTATCATAAGGAACAACTCTATGACTGCTTTCTTCATATAATCCATAATGATACTGATGATCAAAAGCAACGATTGTCTTATTCCTATACCCGTATGGATTTTTTGCACCTTCTATGGGATGTACGTTTACATGAAACTCTTCGAAGAGTTTCTTCATCTTCCTATTCTTATATTCTAATGATGCTTCATATCCCTTATTGATAAATTGACAACCGCCACACTTCTTTTCAATTGCACACTGTTTTCTCATAAAAATCCTTTCTTAATAACCAAATCTGTCAATCCTTTATTCATTGACAGTTCAATATGATCCACTCTTGGATGAGTTCTAAATTCTTTTCTTACCATCTTCATTAATATATCAGAATGATAGCCATGTATAACTCTTAATAATGAGATATTCTGATCTTTTAATGCTTCTTTAATAAGTTTTCTTGCTTCAATAGTTGTACAGCCATGAATGTCTAACTCTTTAATCAAGATATACACTCTCCCTTAATGTTGCTATTTCATCATCTGATAAATGACGATATTTTCCTTCTTGAAGATGACCTAATTTAAGATGACCAAAAGATATTCTCTTTAAAGATAAGATCTTATTGTTTAAAGAAAGAAAAATCTTCTTTACTTCATGATATCTTCCTTCATGAATTGTAATGTATCCTTCTTTTTCATCTTTCATCTGAATAAAGCATTCACATAAATGATTATCATCTATCACAACGCCTTCATTAGCCTTGTCAACTTCTTCTTTTGTTAAAGGATGAAGACAAGTAAACTGATAAGTCTTTTCTATATGATAAAGAGGAAGTGTCAGTCTTTTTCTTAGTTTTATATCATTTGTCAATAATAATAAACCTGTTGTATCACGATCAAGTCTTCCTACAATATGTAAATCTTTTCTTGGCATCAGTTCTACAATGCAGGGATCTTTATCGTCCCTGTTGGCACAGATATATTGAGCTGGCTTATTGATCATGTAGTATTTTAATGGGTGAAGATCTAATTGATGATCATCAAAATAGACTTCTCCTTCTTCTACATCAATATTATCAGTAATAATCTGTCCATTGACTCTGACATGTCCTTCTTTTAGTAGTTTTTTAGCATGATGCTTTTTAGCAATCTTATGTAGAACTAATAAATCAATGATATGCATTAGTGGGTGTTTCTCCCTCTTGAACAATCATTTGATCGTTGATCGCCATTGTTCTTAATGATGACATGTACATTTCTTCCTCTTTTATAAGATGGATCTTCTTTGAGTATATCTTCTAGAATAGTTAATCTTTTATGTCCATCAACACAGACATATTGATCATTTTCTATTCTTACCTGAATAGGAAAAGAAAAACCAATTCTCTTAACTGAGGCCAGTAATGTTTCACTATAGTCTTTTCTTGTAAATTGTATTTCATCTATTGATAGTTGTCTTATTCTCATTTTATCACCGCTTTTATTATAAACATTTTTTTACATGTTGGAAATTCTTTTATATGAGTTTTATTGATATGATATAATATTCACGAAGGAGTGAACACTATGGGAATGAAGATCAGTCAGAATTTATTATTAAGTAGAATATTGACTTACATGAATGGTACATTATTTAATGATTCTTATTTTAAGATTGCCAACTTTATTGTTTTTCATTATTTAGATATGGAGAACATGAATAAAGAAGATGTTATTAAAATGGGGCCTTTTAAAGAAGAAGAGCTTGATGCTTTTATGAGTGCCTTTGGGTTTAATGACTATGAAGAATTTAAGCTTAAACTCTATAATGATTATCAGACCAGACTGAATCAGATTCGTGTAAGATTGATTGATGTTCATCCTGAACAGTTCCTCGATAAGATGGATATGACGATTGAAAAAGAGGAACTTCAGCGTATGGTTTGTGAAATATGCGAGAAGTTTTATAAAGCTAAGAGAATCATTATTCTCGGTGCACTCTATCCTTTATCTTTAGGAGTAGAGCTACAGACTGATATGATTACTTTTGGTAAACCTTTTATTCAGTATCATAGTTATAATCCAATTGTTCTTAATAAGGATGATGTCATTATCATTGTGAGTGCTACTGGTAGAGCTCTTAAGAATATGCAAAATAAGATGCAACATCTGCAAGTGGAAAATGCGTATTCAGTATTGCTTACACAAAATGCTACATACCGTAAGATGGAAAATGAAAATACAAGAGTGCTTGTTCTTCCTGGACGTTTTGATAGTGTTGATTTCAACTATCAGTTAATGGCTATCTTCGATTTAATTCGTCTTCAGTATTTTCAGCAATATTATTTATAAGAAAGATTCATTTTAATCTTTTTTCAATAAGACAACTGAATATTAAAGTTAAATGTAGGTGCATGAGAAAAATCTCATGCACCTTTCATTTCTTTTGAATATTTCCAAAGAAAAACTACCAATTTCTCAGCAGCATTTATAATGATTATTCTAATGTAAATTCATTTGTGAATGCAAATATGTATCTTGCGATGATGTTCACTTCTCTTATATAAAAGTTTTTTATTTCAAATCATCGATGATATTTTTCTTGATTTCCTTATACTTGTTTAATACTCCACTATCGTTAGTTAATATATCTAAATTCTTAATGTCTACATATTTATAACTATCCATTCTATTTTTATCCAATAACTGTGTTTTAGTATTCTTTGCGCAATAAATAGAATACTTTAAAGTACTAGGTATAAACGACACTTTTTCTTTTTTAGATTTTATATACGATGTTGATGAGGGTAATTCATTTAAGAAGACATAGTAATCCTCGTTGGTTCTCATCAACTGATATCCACTTGACGAATCATATAATCTAAAATCTTCTTCGAAGCTCACTGGTTCATATATATAAATATGATCATTCTTTTTAATGCTATAATCCGATTTATAAGTTTTCTTTACAATTACTTTCGTATAAACAGCACTAGCAAATAATTTTCTTTCGTCTGTTACATGAATTTTTGCAAAAAATTTAGATTGTGTTTTCAAATCATCATAATTATTTATAGTTTTAAAAATATCTTTTTCTACAGTATCTTCTCCAAATTGTACAGTATAATTATTTACATCACTATTATCTTGTAACTGCTTTAATGTTATGGATCCCTTATAACTTAAACGTGTCATTATAGCTACAGAAAATACTAACAAAATCATAATAACGATAATTGTAATATAGAGTTTTGTTTCCTTTATCATTTATGCAACCTCTCTTTGACTATTATCTGCATAATCAACTATCTTACCTAATTCCATTCTTATTTTAATGTCCGACAAAATATCTATATCTTCCTTATTATGACTAGAAATAATAATAAGAGTCCCTCTTTTTGCTTCACTTTGAATTATTTTTCTAAATACATCAACACCTTCTTGGTCTAATGCATTGGTAGGCTCATCCAAGACCAACAAATCAGGTTTTTCCATAATCGCTTGTGCGATAGCCAATCTTTGCTTCATTCCCATTGAATATTTTGCAACAACTCTTTTTTCTTGATCATCCAATCCCACTTTCTGTATAGCCTTTCTAATATCATTTTCATCAATTTTTCCTTTTATATCTGCAAGCATTTTCAGATTCTCGTATCCTGTAGCATAAGGAAAAAATCCTGGATTTTCAATCATTGCCCCAACACTTTCTGGAAAATCAATATCCTTCCCAATTATTTTTCCATCAATTGTTACAGAACCGTGATCAGAATGAATTAATCCCAAAATCATTCTCATGAGCATTGTTTTACCTGAACCATTTCTTCCATATATGCCATAGATTTTTCCACTTTCAAATTCGAAGGACACCTGATTCAATACCTGGTTTCCTTTAATACTTTTTTCTATATTATCCAATTTGATTATCATTTTTCTCCCCCCTGCTACATGAATTCATATTTATTAATTTTCTTCTTTGATACAAAATAAATCAAAATACAAATCAATGAAATAGACAACACGGTTATGAATGTATTAGAATGGTAGCTCATCATGTAATTATAGTTTCCCCAATTAAAAAAAATACACTTAGCCGGATATATCCACATTCCGTGATTTTCATATATAACACCTGTAATAATCAACGGAACAGCCAACTCCAATAGAGTTCCCAATACACACGCCGTTTCATTTAAGAATAATTGCATTCCATTAGAAAAGAATGCCAACATGATCATTTGAAAGAACTCTAGTAAAAACAATTCGAGAATATCCCATGCTGAAATTTTTAAACCATTACATACTAACAAGATGACAATACTTGTAAAAAATATAGCTTCATAATAAAACACACTTTTTATTGTCAAAATGATTGTTTTATTTAACCACTTCGTCCTATTTGATGTTCTTAAAAAGATATACAAAAAGTTTGATTTTAAATCTTTCACAAAACTGTTTGTGATCCATAAAAATAACAAGCACTTAGGTGCCACATAGAGAATAATTAAAAACAAATTCGAACTGTCCTCGACTTGTATTCCTCCTGCAACTAGTCTAAAAAAATCTGGACTTTTGATTAACTTACTTCCTAATATCAAATATGAGTAATACATCGAAAAAATAAAATGAATCAATGCAACTATACAAATATTTCTGAATATAAATTTATTTATCTTATTTTTCATCATTCCTCCAAAGCAGATCCTTATTTTTTATCTGAAACGAAGCTAATGCATATACGCAAATGATGACTGCTATTATCACTATGCACATTAATTCATGCGCAAACCATAAATACTGATTATCTACAAATAAAAAATAAGCGTTTATAATATAAGAAAAGTTAATGATTTCTGTCTTCAGAATAATTCTTGTCAACAAATAAGGTGCAAAAATAATCCCGATGATACCAACTAAGACTAAGATATCCATATTCCATTGAATTTTTAATATAAATGCAATGTATGAAATCAATGTAAAAATCAAGACATATGTTATAAACGCCAAAATACAATAACAGTAATCTTGCAATTGACTATTTTTCATCCACAGTATCAATCTTTCAACATTGATTGGTGTAACAAGTATGAAGATATATATTAGACTTGCAATAAACAATTTCTTCATTACTTTTTTTTGCCAGTTTGCTCTACTTCCATAGCTGATCATTTTTGAATAGGACATATCATCGTCAATAAGTTTTATTATATTTCCAACAAAAATAGGAACAATGATTGCATAAAATAACAAATCATTAAATATTGCCTGATATAATACAGATAATCTTATCGTATTATACCTAAACAATACTTTATAGGCCGCTACAGCAAAAAAACAACTTAATACAAAACTCAATATCCAAAAAATGTTTATCTTTCTAAATATATTCATAACGATTACATCCCTTTAATGACAAAGCTATTCCTATTACATAAATAGCGGAAACAAAAATCAAATAACTTGAAAAACTAATATTATGGTTAACCTCAACGTAAGATAAATAACTTAACAATGGTATATTTAGATTATGACTTATTATCATAATAAATATAAAAAAAACAAATATAATAATAGAAATATGAATAGGTTTAAGTTTTTCAAATATATCATAAAGCTCCAATCCATATGTTAACAATGCTATTCCACCTGCTAAGACACTAATGATGACAGAATAAAGCAAATTATAGACATATGGATTATTAATTTGCCAATAATCAAACAATAGATTTTTATCATACGTCATAGCCTTCGCATACACGGATATTCCAAAACGGTTATCAAATCCTTCTATTGGGAATGCAATGCAACACAATAACTGATTCAATATCAAAATGAAAAGAATACTTACAGTTGTAATTAACACCACTGCAACCGCATTGCCTACGATATACTGCCTCCTATTCATTCTTAATAAAGAAAATAAACCATCACCTTTTTTTTCATTATTTTTTCTATATCCTGAACCTAAGGTTGCAGCTATCAATGGAAACAATAACGAGAAGATCATCATGATTGCTCTAGAACTTGGTGCACAAAGTAAGAAATTATCTGCTGCACTTCTGACTCTCATATAATTTATACCATAGGCTTTTATACAATTTAAAAGTACTGCTCCAATACTCATTAAACATAATAATGCAAAGGTTATTTTAAAATCTCTCTGATTTATTTGACTTTTCAACTGAAAAACAAATGATTTCATAGTCATTCTTTCCTTTCCGGTTATTATATGGGCAACTAGAATAATTCTAGTTGCCCATGTTCTTATCTAAAATCAACATTCCCAGCCACAAAAGCTCTCTCTGACAAATACCAGTGTCCATTTTCCATGCCTAGAATGATGTTTTTTCCTTTCTTGTTATATCCTGACTTATTAAACTTGATCTTCACATTGCTACCAATCTTTTGATCGTAGTCTTCTGAAATCTGCTTCTTGCTATTATTCGCAGCCCAGAAAGTCACTAAATCAGTATTCTCTAAATCAGTAACTTTATTCCTAATATAATCATCACATATTGCAATATTAAGCATAATAATCATCCTTTTTCATATTTTCCTTAGGTCCGATTATATCACAATATAGTATATCTTTGTATCATAAAACAAATTATAGATAAAAAAAGTATTTATAAGTCATAACCCTATTAAATATATTTTTGATTTGACTTTTATATCATTAACGGTAAGTTAAAAGGTGCATGAGAAAATCTCATGCACCTATACAACTTTATTTATTGTGTTGGAGTGAACAAATCAAACGACTCTCCTTTTAATCTCTCAATAACATACGATCATTCATTTCACTGGACTGTGTAAAGATATGAATAAGATCTTCTACATTCATATTTTTCTTTTCTTCTTCTTTAATATCAGAAATGATTTTTCCATCTTTCATGATAAGAATACGATTGCCATAACGAAGTGCATCTTCCATGTTATGAGTAATCATCATTGTAGTAATATGATTCTCTTTAGCAATCTTTTCTGATAAAGCCAAGACTTTCTTTGAAGTTCCTGGGTCTAAGGCTGCAGTATGTTCATCTAATAAGAGCAGCTGTGGTGTTACAAGTGTTGCCATCAGCAATGTCAATGCTTGTCTTTGTCCACCGGATAATGTACCGACTTTTGTATCAAGTCTATTTTCAAGACCGATGTCCAACTCTTTTAATGCATCAATAAAGTACTTTCTATATTTATGAGTAACTGGTCTTAAAGAGAAATGCTTTCCTCTTGAAAATGATAAAGCTAAATTCTCTTCAATAGTCATAGATGGTGCAGTACCTTTTAGTGGATCTTGAAACAAACGTCCAATATGACGTGAACGAATGTATTCTTTTGTATCGGTAATGTCGTGATCATTCAAGATAACTGATCCGCCTGTAATATCTACAGCACCTGAAATGCTTTGAAACAATGTAGATTTACCAGCCCCATTAGATCCAATAATGGTGATAAAATCTCCTTCATTGACTGTTAAATCAATATGATCTAAAGCTTTTTTCTCATTGATTGTTCCTTCATTGAAGATCACTGTAAGGTCCTTAATTTTTAGCATGTTTCTTTTTTCTCCTCTTCAATGATGTAGATGATATTGCCACGATAACAATGGCAGCAGACAAGATCTTCAGATCTCCTGTTGTAATGTTAAACTGTAAAGCAATTGTTAAAATAGCACGATATAGAATAGAACCAATAACAGTCGCAATAAGCATCATAGATACACGATCACTTCTGATAAGTGTTGTACCAATGATAATGCTTGCTAAACCAATAACCATCATCCCAATACCAGCAGACATATCTGCATAGGCCTGCTGCTGTGTGTAGATAGCACCAGATAAGCCAACGAGACCATTGGCTAATCCTAAGCCGATGACTTTCATCTTATCAGTATCAATGGAGCTAGCACGTACCATATCTTCATTATCCCCACAGGCTCTTAACGCCAATCCCATCTGTGTCTTGAGGAAATAATTTAATAATAATACCAGTAAGATCACAATGATAAATATGATGATAATCTTATCATAGGGATCAAACTTGGCAAATGATGTAAAGATTGTCTTATTGTCAAGCAAAGCAATATTTGAAGACTGATTCATAATTCGCAGATTGACTGAATACAGCCCCGTCTGAGTCAATATCCCACTAAGAATAGGATTGATTTTTAACTTGGTAATAAACAATCCTGTCACAATTCCGGCTAGACACCCTGTCACAAAAGCTAAGGCTAATCCTAGCACCGGTGAACCTAAAAGGGTAATGACTGCGCTTGTTGCGCAGCCAGTTGTAAATGATCCATCCACAGTTAAATCTGGAATGTTCAATATTTTAAAGCTGATAAACAATCCTAGCGAAAGCACAGCGAAGATTCCGCCAAGCTCTAGTACGCCAAGGATCATTTTAATGATTTGATCATTCATATAAAAACTCCTTAAATCTCGATATACTTCTTATCATTCTTGATGCTGTCAGGTAATGTCACCTTAAGAGTAGATAATGCTTTCTTGTTAACATAGATATTTAAGTTTGTCTTGAAGACTTTTACAGGCAATGATGAAACACTCTTACCTTTAAGAACCTGATCAGTCATACGCGCAGTTTCTCTACCTAGTTCTTCATAATCAATACCAACTGTCATGAAGCCACCATCTTTTACCATTGAATCTGCACCTACATAATAAGGAATACCAGCCTTCATAGCTCTTTGGCCAGCAATGCTCATTGCACTTGCGACTGTATTATCATTTGGAGAGAAGATAGCATCGCATTTAGAAGCTAATGTATCAACTGCAGACTGTACTTCATTGACACCTACAACAGTTGCTTCTTCTACCTGAATATTCTTTGAAGCTAAGTATTTCTTGATGTTTGCGATATTTGTGCCTGAATTGGCTTCACCTTTATTATAAAGAAGACCAATCTTTTTCATGTTAGGCTGAACCTGTAAAGCTTTTTCCATGATCTGATCAACCTGTACTTCATCGCTTGTACCAGTAATATTTTTATTTGGCTTAGTTAATGAAGCAGTTAATTTTGCACCCACTGGATCACTTACTGCTGAGAAAATAACTGGTGTTTTATTAGCGAGACGAGCAGCTGCCTGAGCTGCAGGTGTTGCGATTGCAACAACGACGTCGAAGTCTTTCCCCTGAAAATCATTTGCGATACTTGCAAGTGTATTGTTGTCACCTTGCCCGTTCTTGAATGTATATTCTACATTCTTGTCTGTATAGCCGAGTTTATTCATTTCATCATCAAATGCACTCTTGATTGTATTAAGTGATGTATGATCCATCATTTGGATAATACCAACCTTCTTTTTAGATGAAGATGAAGAACATCCTGATAACAATGAAGCTGCCATAGCTCCTACTAATAAAGTTTTAAATAATTTTTTCATAATAATATCCCCTTTTCTTGTGACATTTATTATTGTGAAACAAAAAACGCCCATCCACAAAGGACAGACGTTGATCTGCTATACCACCTTAGTTTAAAATGCCATCACATTTTTGCTTTATAACATAAGCAACACGTTCCGTGATACTCAATTTCCCACGGACCCTCATAGACCCACTTATTAAGCTGCCATTATCAGGATCACACCATCCCTGACTCTCTATGAACACATTTCTTAATAATTCTTTCTACTCTTAAGTTTAAATAAACTCTATCATACCAGAAGTATGAAGTCAAATAATCTCAGGATAATTTTTATTTTGCCCAATATTCACTAAAATTATTTATGTTCTTTACAAATTACTGCTTACAAATCTGTTCTGCGCATAAAATACCGTCCACTGCTGAAGACATAATGCCACCGGCATAGCCTGCTCCTTCACCAATTGGATAGATCCATTCAACATTGGAATGCATCTGTTTATCACGAGTGATACGTACTGGTGCACTTGAACGTGATTCAACGGCAGTGATAACTGTATCTTCATCAATAAAGCCTGGCATTCTTTTATTCATTAATGTAAATCCTTCTTTTAGGTTTTCATTGATAAATGATGGGAATACTTCATTGATATTAGCTAATGTATAACCTGGCTTATAAGATGGAATAATGTTTCCTAATTCCACACTAGCAACATTGTTCATATAGTCTTCCACTTTCTGAACTGGTGCTTTTAATTGACCACCGCCCAATGCGTAGGCTTTTTTCTCTAATTCTTTCTGGAATCTTACTCCGTCCAATACATCATGTCCAAAATCATCAGGTGTAACATTGACAAGCACTGCACTATTAGCATTTTCTTTATCTCGTGCATAATAGCTCATACCATTAACACAAAGTAATCCTTCTTCTTCACTTGAAGGAACGACAACTCCACCTGGACACATACAGAATGTATAGACTCCTCTTTTCTTGCTTGTCTGTACAGCTAACTTATAAGGTGCTGCTTTTAAGGCAGGATGATGAGCGGCTGATTTGTACTGTATTTCATTGATTTTTTCTTGTTTCTGTTCAATACGTACACCTACCGCAAAGGCTTTAGGAATCATGATAAGCTTTTTACTTAACATTTCGTAAGTATCTCTTGCACTATGACCAATTGCCAAGACAAGATCATCTGTTTCTAGTACTTCCTTCTTGCCCTTTGATTCTACTTCTACATAGTGCTTTCCATCTTCTTCATAATAATTAGTAAACTTTGTTTCAAAAGAAATCTTTCCACCTTTTTCTAGAATATCTTTTCTCATAGAAATAAGCACTTCTCTTAAACGATCAGTTCCAATATGAGGAAGTGATTCATATAAGATTTCTTCTGGAGCACCATGCTTTACAAATGTTTCTAGAATATAACGAATTCTTTTATTCTTTGTGCCTGTTGTTAACTTACCATCGGAGAATGTTCCTGCTCCCCCTTCTCCATAGGAGATGTTGCTTTCAGGATTGATTGTTCCATCTTTAAAGAGTGCGTCTACATCTTTCACACGTTCTTCTACTTTCTTGCCGCGTTCTATAAGATGCACATCTTCTCCTATTTGTGATAACACATAGGCACAAAATAGACCTGCTGGACCTGATCCTACAATGGTTACTTTCTTATTATTCTTTACTGGATAATCATAATGATATGGTTCATAGAGACTTAAGATCTTCTTATGACGATTCAGTAGTCTTTCTTCTTGATCGACTTCAAAAATAAATGAACAGTTAAAATGAACATTTGATCTTCTTGCGTCAATTGATCTTTTTAACAGTTTTACATTCTTGATCAAACGCTTAGGGACATTCAATTGTGTTGAAATGACCTTAGCGTAATCTGTCTCAGAAAGTGATACTTTTATATTATTAATTCTTAACATGTTATTACTCCTTTAAATCTCTTGCTATTCTTTTAGCACATGCCAATGCAAAATGTAAATTATATCCGCCACAGTCTCCTGTTACATTTAATAATTCTCCCATCGCATACAGATGAGGATACTTCTTGCTTTCTAATGAAGAATTGACATTCTCAAGCAGAATGCCACCACTCATAACTTGTGCATACTGCGCTTCTCTTAATTCCTTGACTTCAAGAGTCAGATCTTTTAAGAAAGGCAATGGCTTTGTTTTTTCAAGTAGAGCACTGATCTGATAAGGTACAAGTCCATCATATGGATGCTCTAATTCTTGAAGAGAATCTATTATATCTTTTAGTTCTTCTTTTGTATACTCCTTCATCATATCAATATGAAGACGGCATCCTTCTTCATAACATCTAGATAATTGCATAACTGCAATACCACTTACGCCATATTGTGTAAAAAGCAATTCTCCATCTTCTTCTCTTAAGATGCGACCATCTTTTTCTAATGTGAAATGTCCTTTTACACGTACACCTTTTAATTGTTTATAGACAGGATGTGTAATCATCTGTGTTAATGATGGTGTCATCTTCTTCATTGATAGATCAAGATGTCTTAAGATCTTTTGTCGATCATCCATTGTAGATAGTTTTCCCGCAGGAGTTCCCATCGCAAGAACAACACCATCACTATGATAGTGGGATGTTTCTGTTTTTATATGATATGTACCATCATAATAAATATCTACTACTTTTTGTTCATAAAGGAATACGACTCCAAGATTTTCTGCATGTGACATCAGAATATTTTTAACACTCTTGGCCTGCTCACTTCTTGGATAAAGCAAGTTTCCCATATATTTTGTATAAAGTCCTAATGATTTCATGGCTTCTTCCATATTGAAATCTTCGACAATATCTTTAACTAAATCTAGCTGATCACCTTCATAATGAGAGATATTCATCTCTTTATTGGAAAGATTGCATCTGCCATTTCCAGTTGCTAAAAGCTTCTTTAATGGTGTCTTATTTGCTTCTAAAACAATAACATCAAGAGAAGGATGAGACTGTTTTAAAAGTATTGATAAATAGACGCCAGAAGCCCCTGCACCGACTATAATTATTTTCCTCATTTCTATCACCGAAACCATATTACCATAAATTTTTTAAATTTATTGAAAATAACAATAAAAATGTTTATAATTGACTAGTAATTTTACTAAGGAGGCAATTTTATTATGGGTAGAGCTCATGAAGTACGTAAGGCATCAATGGCCGCTACTGCTGCAAAGAAAACAAAAATCTATTCTTATTATGGAAAAGAAATTTATCAAGCTGCAAAGTCTGGTGGTCCAGATCCTGATGCAAACCTTTCTTTAAGAGCTATTATTAATAAAGCAAAGAAGGATCAGGTACCATCTCACGTTATCAATAACGCTATTGATCGTGTTAAGAGTGGTGCAACTGACAACTATGACTCACTTCAGTTTGAAGGTTTTGGTCCTAATGGTTCTACATTAATCGTTAAATGTTTAACTGATAATGTAAATAGAACAATCTCACAGGTACGTCCTGCATTCACTAAAGCACATTCTAAATTAGGTGCTGAAGGTTCAGTTTCTTACTTATATAATGTTGAAGCAGTTGTTCAGTTCAAAGGTTTATCTGAAGAAGATGCTTTAGACGCTTTAATTGAAGGTGAAGTAGACGCAAAAGATATCGAAACATTAGATGATGGTTCAATTAAGATCACTGGTGAACCTACAGACTATAACAATATCAAGGTTGCCATTCAGGCTAAACTTCCTAAGGTTGAATTTGATATCGATGAAATCCAGACTATCCCTACTGAAACAATTGAACTTGAAGGTGAAGACATGGATTTATTTGAACGTTTAATGAACTTATTAAATGACTGCGAAGACGTTGACCAGGTTTATCATAACGTTTCAAACTACAATGATGGAGAAGAAGAATAACATTTGTTATTCTTTTTTTATTTTAAAAGCCCTTATCATTCATGATAAGGACTTTTTCTTTACTTTTCTGCTTCAATTGCCACAGCTTTTGCGACAACTTTGGATACACGTGGATCGAATACACGTGGAATAATATAGTCTTTAGATAATTCTTCGTCTTTGATAAGAGACGCAATTCCTTTTGCGGCTGCTACTTTCATGGCTTCAGTAATCTGTGGTGCACGTGCATCTAGTGCCCCTCTGAATAATCCTGGGAAGGCTAACACGTTATTGATCTGGTTAGGATAATCTGATCGACCAGTTCCAACGACTGCAGCCCCTGCTTCAATCGCATCTGCGTAAGTGATTTCTGGTTCTGGGTTGGCCATTGGAAAAACAATTGGATTTTCTTTCATGCTGGCAACCATTTCTTTTGTGACAAGTCCTGGAGCGGATACACCAATAAAGACATCAGCTTCTTTCATTGCTTCTGCCATAGTCATGCGTTTACCTTCACTATTGGTAATCTCAGAGATTTCTTTTGTCAGGAAATCATATTGATCATAATCTTCTTTTGTGACAATACCGTTGATATTGAATCCATAGATTTCTTTTACACCAAGATCATGAATCATATGAATGATAGAGCTGCCTGCAGCGCCAGTTCCTGATACGACAACTGTGATATCCTTGATATCTTTTTTTACAACTTTTAAGGCATTGATCAATGCAGCACTCAAGACAATTGCTGTTCCATGCTGATCATCATGGAATACTGGGATATTGCATTCTTTCTTTAGTGTTCTTTCTATTTCTACACAACGTGGTGCACTGATATCTTCAAGATTGATACCACCAAATGTTGGAGCTAGCTTTTTTACAATATCAATGATTTCCTTAGGGTCCTTTGTATCAAGACAGATTGGCACGGCATCAATGTCCGCAAATTCTTTAAAGAGAATAGCTTTTCCTTCCATAACTGGAAGTGCTGCTTCTGGACCGATATCTCCTAATCCTAATACTGCTGTTCCATCTGTTACAACGGCAACGCTATTGGATTTCCATGTGTACTTATAGACGTTTTCTCTATCTTTTACAATTTCTCTACATGGCTGAGCAACCCCTGGAGTATAGGCTAAAGATAAGTCTTCAGCATTCTGGACATTGACTTTTGGTGAGACTGCCACTTTCCCCTTATATTTTTCATGCATACGCAAGGCTTCTTCATAAACTGATTCCATTTCGTATCCTCCTATAATGTTGTAACCATCACTTTCATGCGTCCATCATAGCTGATTGTTTCTACATCACTACAGATAATAAAGTGATCTCCTGCTTTGACTTCTTCACCATTAAGTGTTCCTACACCTTCAATAATGCTGACAAGCTGGAATGGTTCTTTATTTATTATTTCATTTTTACTTGTAATTGTATAGCCATAAACGGATAAGAATGGACATTTCAGATAATTTGTTTTTGTCCCTGTTTCTAGTTTTTCATTTTCAAAGAACATTTCTTTATCATTAGAGGCAGGTACAGTCGTAACATCAATAGACTGTTGTACATGTAGTTCACGTTCGTTTCCTTGATCGTCTTTACGATGATAATCATAAACACGATATGTAATATCTGAAGACTGCTGTGCTTCATAGATCAATGATCCTTTACAGATCGCATGTAATGTTCCAGCAGGAATGTAATAGAAGTCTCCTTTATTTATAGTGAATCGATTTAACAAATGATCATAATCATCTCTTTCAATATAATCAATCAATTCCTCTTTTGTTTTTGCATGATGTCCCATAACCATCTGTGTTCCTTCATCACAGTCCAATACAAACCATGATTCAGTTTTCCCTAAACTGTTTTCATGTTCATTGGCATATTGATCATCAGGATGAACCTGTACAGAAAGGTCTTCTTTTGCATCAATGATCTTTACTAACAATGGAAACTGATCACCTTCAATATTGCCAAATAGTTCACGGTGATTTTCGAATAACCAGGAAACAGTCTTTCCTTCATATTCTGTATTGGCGATTGTACAATCTCCATTCTTATGTCCTGAAATAACCCATGCTTCTCCTGTATGATCACTTGGAATATCATATCCATAATAATCTTTTAGTTTATGTCCTCCCCAGATTTTTTCATGCAAAACTGGATTCATCTTTAATATATGTCCCATCTTATTTTTCTCCTTTTCTCTTTAATAAATATTCTTCTGCCGTATAGACATGTATATCATGTTTACGCAATAATCTTACAAAAATGCCATCACCTTTGATTTTTTTATGTGAATAGGTTCCATCATAGATGGTCCCTGCCCCACAGCTTGGACTATTGCTTTTAACAATGACTGTATCTACATTGTTTTCTAATAAATGATCAACAGCTTTACGTGCACCTTCCACATATTCTTTTGTGACATCTTTTCCATTGACAGTCATGACCTTTAGTGGTGATTCACTTACTATTTCTGCTGGATCACGAGGAATAGGAAGTCCTCCGAGAACTTCAGGACATACAAGTATGGCCCCTTCTTTTTTTAGTTCTTCTAATTCTTCTACTAAATTTGAATCTCCTCTGTAAGTACAGTTATCGCCTACTAAACAGCGACTTATTCCGATCATTGATTTCACCCTCTTTATTTATATTGGTCATTATAACACATTAATTGTTATGAGTATTAGATTAACAAAATGAGAAAGCTTGCTTGATGAAACAAGAATACATGTTATAATTGCCTAAAGAGGTGGAAAAAAATGGATTCTCAAAACAGTCATAAATATATGAATATGTTTACCATGATTGGCTATTTTCTTGCGATCATATTAATTATTGTCTTAATTTTTACAAGAAAAATAGAATTATTACTGCCAATTGCTATAGTGATTATCGCGTGTCGATTAATTGGCTATAGTATTGATCATTTTATTGAATACAAGAACAGCGAGAATTAATTTATATTCTCGCTGTTTGTTTTTTACACTTTTTCATTTATTATGTTTGGATATTCATAAAAAATATGTTATATTACTTCCTATATATAAAGGGGGATATAATTTTGAATATCGTTAAGAAATATAATGAGACAAGTCTCATTATACGAATTGCCTGTGGTCTTGCCATCGGTGTTATTCTTGGATTGTTCTTTCCTCATCTTGTAGGATTAAGAACACTTGGGGAACTTTTTGTAGGTGCTCTCAAATCCATTGCACCTATACTCGTATTTTTTCTAGTATGTAGTGCTTTATTGAATGGTAGTGGAAAGCTTGATAAGAAATTTGGAACAGTCGTGTTCTTTTATCTTACAAGTACCTTCTTAGCCGCATGTGTTGCTGTAGGAGCATCCATGTTATTTCCACAAAAGATTGTGCTAATGAAAAGTGCAGAAAAATTGCCTTCTGCCCCATCAGGAATTGCAGATGTTATTAATCAGTTATTTCTTAATATGATTGATAATCCTGTCAATGCATTAGCTACTGCCAATTATATTGGTATCTTATTCTGGGCTATTGTTTTTGCTTTTGCCTTAAAGCGTCTTGCAAATGATGCAACTAAGGAATTATTTAATGATCTAGCTGAAGGATTAACTCAGATTATCAAATGGATCATCAATTGTGCACCATTTGGTATTTTAGGTCTATCTTATGCTACTATTTCACAAAATGGTATCTCTGTATTTGCAAAATACAGTTCATTGTTATTGGTACTTTGTGGTTCCATGTTCTTTGTGGCATTAATTATTGATCCACTTATTGCAGGTATTGCACTGCGTACCAATCCTTATCCGCTTGTCTTTAGATGTCTTAAGGAATCTGGTATTACAGCCTTCTTTACTAGAAGTTCTGCAGCCAATATTCCTGTCAATCTTGCTTTATGTGAACGTCTTGGATTAGACAAGGATATGTACTCTATCTCTATTCCATTGGGTGCAACTATCAACATGGATGGTGCTGCTATTACTATTACTGTTATGACATTGGCAACCGCCAATCTTCTTGGTATCCATTATGACATATTGACTGCGCTTGTATTAAGTGTTCTTTCTACTTTAGCCGCATGCGGAAGTTCCGGTGTTACTGGTGGATCATTATTGCTGATTCCTCTTGCCTGCTCACTATTTGGTATTTCCAATGATATTGCTATGCAGGTCGTTGGTGTCGGCATGATTCTTGGTGTCATTCAGGATTCAGTTGAAACAGCACTTAACTCTTCTGGAGATGTTCTCTTTGCTGCTACAGCCGAATATCGTTCTTGGCTAAAAGAAGGACGTCGTTTACCTGATTTCATGTATCCACGTAAGAAGAGAAAGAAACATTAATCTATTTTACAAAGACAATGTCATCAATCATGATTTTACTTTGATTCATGATCAATAGACGATTGATATCATCATATGTCTTAATAACATCACTTATTACAAAGAGGGATCCTCCCTCTTTTTTTTGATCTTTAACAAAATAGGTAACTTCTATTTCTTCATGATCAAAGTAAGCCTGTCGTAATCTATAATCAATCATTTCTTTTTGATCTTCACTTAACTCAGGTTTACTCATTGTCATTCTCTGTGTCTCATTAATAGAATCTTCATAACCAGTCAACGCTGAAAATGGCGCAAACTGTGCTGCTCTTTTATAGGTAGACATAGGTTTTCTTGTTTTTGATACATGACGTGGAAGATTGATGATATCCCCGTATTTCTCATAAGCTTCTCTTGCACGATCTTCTAGTTCTTCTATATCAACACCATACACGTTATGCCATTGATTGTCCCTTTTCCTCATGCCTTATGTCCTCCAATTTGCTTATTGCGTTCTCTCGCTGTTGCACCTTCTTCAAAGTTCATTCCTTTTAATGCTGCATTCTTGCCAAATTTTTCTTGAATGTCAATCATTGTTTTCTGGAGTACTTTTTCTTCTTCCAATCTCTTGCTTTCCTGTTTTCTCAACTGATCTTCTTTATTGTAATCAACAAACAGGCTCATTTGTTCATAGGAAGGCCCCTGATTGATCGTTTCATTTTTTATATTTAATGCCGTAATATTTAAACGTCTTACCATCAGTTCCTTATTGACGATCCGATCAAAAAGCACACTGACTGATTCTCGCATTATTTTTGATGAAGATGTTGCTATCTTAAACTTCACTGTCCCATGTGCATGATGTGGCATCTTTCTGCCATAGAAGTCAACACTCATTTCTCCTTTATAGTGATTATTAGAGATATCGTAGCCAACATGTAAGACCAGTCCACTTGCGACAAGGTGCTTGGATACAAGATCAAGGGAAAGACGCTCCGCCATTTCCTTAGCGACCAGCCTCGCTTTCTTAAAATCATAGGCACACTGCAAGACCTGACCAGAACCCATACTATTGTTTTGAGGTCTATAATTCTTAATATCCTTCATTTCTGCACTCTCATAGCCAAATGCATGATCTATCAGCAGTTCCGCATTTACGCCAAAAAGCTTATAGAGGAGATCTTCATTATTATAAGCACAACGGGCAATGTCCCCCATCGTATACATATGATAAGCCTCCAGTTTTCTAGCATACCCCATTCCCACACGCCAGAAATCAGTCAATGGACGATGTGTCCATAGATATTTGCGATAACGCATTTCATCAAGAAATGCCATGCGCACACCGTTCTCATCTGGCTTCATATGTTTAGCCACAATATCCATTGCGACTTTTGCAAGATACATATTAGGACCAATACCAGCAGTTGCTGTTATACCAGTTTGATTATAGACATCTTTAATCATCTTCATAGCTAATGCTTTAGCGTCATTATTGTAAGCATGAAGATAACTTGTAAGATCGATAAAGACTTCATCAATGGAATAGACATGTATATCCTCTTTTGCAATATACTTAAGATAAACTCCATAGATTTTACTGCTGACTTCAATATAGCGTGCCATACGTGGTGTTGCCACATAGTAATCAATCGCAAGATTTTTATTTTTTTCTAGTTCTTTATAATCATACGATGAGCCTTGAAATTTATAGTAATGATTATCTTTTAAACGTTCTTTATTGATGCTCTTTACTTTTTGAATCACTTCAAATAATCTAGGACGACCAGATATTCCCAAAGACTTCAGCGATGGAGAAACCGCAAGACAGATTGTCTTCTCAGTTCGAGATTTATCTGCAACAACCAAGTTTGTCATAAGTGGATCGAAACCACGATCCACACATTCTACTGATGCATAGAATGACTTAAGATCAATACATAAATACGTTTTCATTTCTCCACCTCCTTATAGCGTTATTATACTACATCAAATAGCCGAAAAATTCACGCTTATTATATTTTAAAACCAAATTTTTGGCATTAAAAAAGGAATCCTTACACTAAGATTCCATTAATATACAAGTCTCCTAAAATGATAATAAAAAGAATAAGCATTATAAACAACATAAAAACAACAGTTACAATAAAAGCACTCAACCCTCTTAAACGAAGACTCCTGATTACAAGTGAATATGTAAAAACGATAATCCCTGTAATCAACGCTACTACAAGTTCATTAAACATGCTATTATCCTCTCCCTATTGATACCCTTAATAATATTTTAAAGGAAAGGTGTTTATAAAGTATATACGCTCACTCATATTTATATTGTGATTTTTTAATTTTCTTTAATTTTTGATGATAATGTGACAGAAAATGAGGTAACATCACAAGATGTTACCTCATTTCTTTCTAGTGAAATTATTTAAAGAGAAAATCATGAACCTTTAAATAACCACAAGGACACTACCAATAATATCTTTAGAGTTAATCAAGCCCATCGTACGGCTATCAACAGAAGATGAAAAGCAATCCCCTAATACAAAATAACCATCCTGATAAACTGATTGAACACGTTTAACATAGTAGCGATGATCAAATGTAAATACAATAATATCATTATATTTATATCGCTTCTTTTTCCTTACAATCACATATTGTCCATCTTCAATAGATGGAGTCATTGATTGTCCCTCTACTTTGAATAATTTCATCAGTTTTCTAATGAACAACGTACGACATGTCGACGTGTTCCCCCCCATGTACAAGTAAACATTGTTAAATCCCACTTATCAGTTTTTTTGATAAGCTTTTCATTTTGAGTAGGAGAAAGTACTTCGCGTGAAGTAATACGATATGGAAAGACATGTCCTTCCACATCCGTAAATCTCACTTTCGTGCCATTCTCCAATCCCTTGATACGAGAAAAATGTCTGGCATAATTATGACCGGCAATAACCATATCACGATTATATATTGATCCCTCATATCGACATGGAGCTATTCTCAGATGAGGATAGCTCCATGTTTCCATGACTGGAAGATTGAGCTTTAAAGAAGGAATGGAAATCCATCCAACATAGCGATGCCCTTTAATTACTATTGTAGGCATATCTCTTTTAGAAAATCTATAAACATGTGTTTCTTCTTTCACAACAATCTTCTTTCTTAAAAGTTCCATAACTTGTGAAGAAGAACGATCTGCACGATATCCCTCATAGACATTATAGATTGTCAGCGCTACGGCTGCCGCAATGAAGAGGACTCCAATCCTTATAAAGATTTTTCCTTTCATTGACTATATTTTCCTCTTATAATGCCAATGACAATGAATAACACACCAAATCCACCTAATGCAACAACTGGCCACCATAACTGTCCAGTCTGTGGAATTCTACTTGTACGAGATCTAAATGTAGATGATGATGATTTATAGTTAGGCGTTTTATAGTTTGATTTATTTGTAATAATCGTTTGATTATTTTCCTGTTCAATCGCTACTGTATAATCATTAAATACAGATTTTTCATAAACGCTCCACTCATATGAACCATCTAGATTTGTCCATTTATATTTCCAATTATTGCTCTTAGAAAGAGTCTTAGTATCATAGACTTCATTGTTTCTCAATAGTTCTACTTCAATGCTGTTAGGACGATTTTTACTGTTGTTATCATCCCAAACTTTAATCACTTCAAGTTCAGTCTCATCAGGGACTTCATCCTGATTATATTTTGCATTGATTTCAGTGAACCAGCTTTCAGTACTGTCTACATAGTTTGGCATTGAAAGCAATGTAGGCATGGCATGATAACGTTCTTTTCCATTCATGCCATCATCTGCTAAAACGAGATAGATACCTTTCTTGACATTGGTAAACATTACTTCACCATTGTTTGTTTTTTCTACCTTTGTTGGTGTCAATTGATTCTTATTGGCATAAACAGCTAAAGCTTCTGCAGCTTGAGTCAGATCATCAGTAACATGTGAATTCGCGAACTCTCCCTGATAATCAATCTTTCTATTTTTCCATTCACCAACATAGAAAAGCTTAAATGCGACATTGTTGAGTGGATATTTAATAACGACCTCACCAACGTTTTCATCAGCCATAACAGGCACAATGCTAAAGATAACGATAAGAATAGCAGTCATTATTTTTATGCATTTCTTCATAGCTTTCGCCTCCCTATTTCTTGGAACGTTTTTTCCTTTTATTCTTTATGATTATAAAAGCATTCACAATAATCAATACGATAATTGTGGCTATAAGAATCCATACACGATAATCCTTAAGAATGGATACCTTCTGTTCTTCATCTTGCTTATAGGCAGTACGTACGCCTCTTACAAGCAGACGATGCGTATTGACACCATAAGGCGTACAAGTCAGAAGTGTTACATAATCCTTCCCCTCTACTAAGGAAAGCTTATCTGTTTCATCCGGCTTAACAGTAAAGATATCTTCTACTTTATAAGCCAAAGTCTTATCTAAAATATGAAGAAAGAAGAGATCTCCTTTTTTCATCTTATCTAGATCTGTAAATAATTTGGCACTTGGCAACCCGCGGTGAGCTGAGAGAACACAATGGGAAGACGTCCCTCCCACTGGGAGACTAGTCCCTTCCATATGTCC
>NZ_JAGBIX010000058.1:0-25318 GCF_017934775.1 Kandleria sp.
TTTGAAAGACGCTTTACTTGTTGTTTTACGGTAAGATGCATACAGCTTTCTCCTTTCTAAAGACTCGGAAATAGGATTTCCTGTATGTATATTATACCATATATTTTACTGATATTTATCCCACGGCCTAAAGGCACGTGGGTTTTCTGTCGGGAACTTTATAAATGTTTATAAGCAGGATTATAATACATTGATGGAAAAAAAGGTGATGAATGTGTAGTTACACCTTCAATGGATGTAGGGACAACGTGGTCATCTGTACTTGTTGTCTGAACGATACGTATTTTATGTGTTACGCTGTTTTCAAAGAAACTATAAGGATAACTGTATATTTATAAATCCACTTTTCTTTCTTTTTCTTCTAGATTTTTTGTTTTAACATGTTTTACTGGCTGATTAAGTTTATAAGGCTTAAACTTTCTTTTTCTCATTTGTGAAAGTAAAGGCACCTTTACGAATTAATCCTACATTGATTAGTTCTCTTTCTAAAGAAATATTTTTTCTGCGTTCTTCAGCTTGAAAGCATTGTACAAGTCCAACAACATTTTTAGTTCCAGTATTGCTGATGAGTAATACTGTTACAATGATAATTAATAATTTTTTCTCCTTTCCCATTATGATAATACACATACATATATGATACAAGTATATTAAAATAAAAGTGATATAGAAATAAAAAACTTCCAAAAATGAATAAACATTTTTAGAAGTTAGTTAAATTATTTAGCTGTAATGAATTTCTTAGCAGTTAATAATTCTGCACATAGAACGGCACCACCAGCAGCACCACGTACTGTATTGTGTGATAATCCTACGAATTTCCAGTCATATACAGTATCTTCTCTTAAACGACCAACTGAAACACCAAATCCGTTTTCATAGTATACGTCTTTAGAAACTTGTGGACGATCATCTTCTTCAAGATACTGAATGAACTGTTTTGGAGCATTTGGAAGCTGAAGCTTCTGTGGTTCACCACTGAATGCTGCAAGCTTTTCGATAAGCTGTTCTTTTGTAGGATTCTTTCTAAACTTAACAAATACAGCAGCTGTATGACCGTAAAGTACTGGTACACGGATACACTGTGTAGTGATCAATGGTGCATCGGCAGCGACGATTTCTTTCTTTTCGTCATCTACGTGCCCCCATACTTTTAATGGTTCTTTTTCAGATTTTTCTTCTTCACCTGAAATGAATGGGATAATGTTTCCTTGCATTTCTGGCCAATCCTTGAATGTTTTACCTGCACCAGAGATGGCCTGATATGTAGTTGCAACAACTTCATAAGGTTCAAATTCTTTCCATGCAGTTAATACTGGTGTATAAGACTGGATTGAGCAGTTAGGTTTAACGGCGATGAATCCACGTTTAGTACCTAAACGTTCTTTCTGATATTTAATAACATCAGTTGCTTCTGGGTTGATTTCAGGAATGATCATAGGAACATCAGGTGTCCATCTATGAGCTGAGTTGTTTGAAACAACTGGAGTTTCTGTTTTAGCATATGCTTCTTCAATTTTCTTGATTTCATCTTTGCTCATATCAACAGCTGAGAAGACAAAGTCTACCTGTGAAGCAACTTCTTCTACTTCATTGACATTTAATAGCTTAAGATCTTTAACAGCTTCAGGGATAGGTGTATCCATTTTCCATCTGCCTTCTACTGCTTCCTGGTAAGATTTGCCAGCGCTTCTAGGGCTCGCAGCCACGGCTACAACCTCAAACCAAGGGTGGTTTTCCAATAACACAATAAATCTCTGTCCTACCATTCCAGTAGCACCGAGAATACCGACTTTTAGTTTTTTATCCATAATAATTCTCCGTTTCGTTTTTTAGACTTAATTTAGAAAAAGATAAAATACAGGTGTAAAATATTCGTCTTTTGCAAAATTTACATCTTAAATGATATATTACTTGAAATAAAGGAAAATTACAAGTAAATATAACTAGTATTATAGTATTTTCGATGAATATTTGTTAGAATATTTAATGAAAAAGTGATTAAAACCGTTATTTAGGTTTTAATCACTGGACATTTCACTCTTCTGATTTTTACTTATTTATATAATAAAGTCAAGAAAAGGAGAGATGTACAATGTTAGATAATTATTTCAAGTTAATGAATATGAGATTAGAGGAAATGAAAGAGTATCTTCATCATATAGAAGATAACTATGATGAAAATATTGATTTCTGTTTTATGGTATCCCAGTTAAATGATTATGTGAATAATCATAGGGAACATTATCTTCATTTGGCTTTAAAGTCCATCATCAATGAAAAAGGTGTTGATGCAATTGAAAAGAATCTTATTATGTTGCTGTACTTCTTTAATGGAGAAAAGGAAGTAGAACAGGTTAAGATCATCTTGAAAAGGATGGCCATGCAGTATCATAAAGGGATTCATGTCTATCAAATATTAAGACATATCATGAACATGGATAATGTCTCATTGATTCATATTCTCTTCAATAAGGGATATCTTAATGTAAATGAAGCTGCATTTATTAATATAGTAGAAGAAAAATATGAGGAAGCTTTTGAATATCTTAAAGAGAGTGAATTAGACAATGAGGCATTGCTTGATTATTTTTGTGCGAGTGCACCTCGTCTTTATCATCAGTTAATGAGAAGAAACAAGACAAATGCTTTATATCGATTATCATTTGCGTAGGAGGTATAACCATGGGAGAAAGAATGCAGATTATTTTAAGTTTGATTATGTCATCTAGACTGCAGCCGATTAAATCGAAGGATCTTTTAGATGAACTAGAGAAGTTAGGTTATCATTATAATATCAAGACGATCCATGCAACTGTTAAACAGATCAATGCATTCTTTTATCCGCTTATTCAAGATACAATGATTCTTTCTAAAAGAGGGACTGGACTTGTGGTTAATAAGAATGTCTTTGAAGATGGTCAATTACAGCTTCTTATAGACTCTATTAATTATAATAAAGATCTATCTTTTAAAGAGAAAAATCAGCTTGTAGATAAGCTGATGCATTTTTCTGATGAATCACAAAGAAAAAGACTTATCTTTCATATGGAAAAAGATGAGAAGCCTTTTTCTTTAATGTTAAATCTATCTACGCTTATGAAAGCTATCGCAGAAAGAAAAAACATTATTTTTGATTATGTAAGCTATAGAATAGAAGAAGGACATCCACGTGAAGTAGCTTCTAAGCATGGCAATAAGAACGGGCAGTATGTTGTGAGTCCTTATACGATAGTGTTGGATAATAATCATTATTATCTTGTAGGCTATTATAATAAGAGAAGTGATTCTTTATCCATGTATCGTATTGATCGAATGAGACGTGTTATGACGCATCGTGGTGATTATATTGATATACGTGAACAGTATGATATGGATGACTATATTTCACGTGCTTTTCATATGTTCGTCAACGGGAAACCAACAGATCTTGTTCTTCGTTTTAAGCCACAAATTTTAAGAGAGGTGGTTTCACGTTTTGGGGAAAGTATTCATTTAAGAGTAGTGGATGATTCATGGTATGAAGCTATCATTAAAGATCAGAGCTATTCAAGAGGGTTAGCTATGTGGATACTGATGTTAGGAGAGAATGCATATGTCGTATCTCCTACACATATTAGAGAAGATATTAAAAGAGAGCTGGATAAGACTCTCATGTATTATAAAAAGGGCGTATTCTAAATACGTCCTTTAAATATGCTATAAAGTTCTAGAGCCCACTGGTCTGGTTTAGTAATAAGCAGTTCCTGAGCGCTCATGTTGAAATAGTGATAGATCGCATTGGCAAAGAAATACTGATATCTTCTTAGATAGCGTGCTCCCATCTTCATAGAGAAGAAAACATGAACAGCAGTATTAGGAATCAGTAGATTCTTTTTATGTTTAAGCTGATAAGAGGAAGAGAACTGATTAAAGAGGCTTCTCTTCTTAATAAAATCAAGATTGTGAGACAAATAGTGCTGTTGCCAGCGAGAAATAAATTCTGGATTTTCTTTTTGTTCACGCGTTAAAAAATGCATAACACCACGAGAGATTGTCTTCTCTTTAATTAAAGGATAGAAAATCATCGTTGCAGCAGATGCCTGCATCATGGCATAAGGCGTACTTAAATATTCAAAGTAGGCACTATCAATAATACATTTATCAATTGTAATATGTGAACGTTCAAGCAGTGAACAAAGTACTTCTCCACCATGACCTAATCCATAGGCACAAGAAAGATGTCCTTCATCATGTTCATTGATATAGGCTTCAATCTGTTCCATTTCTTTTTCATGGGACACAAATGTTTCTTTGATTGTTTCATCAAAGCCATCAAATGAACAGATGGTAATATAGAAATCAGGAATCAGATCCTTGATTCCTCTTTCAAAGATTGAATAATGTTGCGCATTGTCTGGTATAAGAAGTAAATGTGTATTTCTGCTGTCTCCAAAATTATAAAATCTCATTGTCAATTCCTCTATTTATAATTATAACAAAAAAGAAAAAGGGACTTAAGCCCTTTTCTCTTTTTTTTAATCTCTAACTTTAAATAAAGCGTAATCTTTTCCTTTGATTGCTTCTTCTACATCATGAATAGAGATTTCATTAGTAATGTAGATGTATTCTCCCTTATCAGTATAGGATTCTTCATAATCAATTTCGATTGGTTCTGAAGTATGAATATAGTACTTAGAAACATCAATAGGTGTGATTTTATCTGTGTAAGTATAATCATGAGTCCATAATTCTTTATTATGAGTTTTCATGATATCTGCTACAACAGCGCTAGCAGTAACATAACGTCCTGCACCTTTTCCATAGAAAAGAACGTTTTCTACATAATCATTTGTAATTTCTACTACATTGTAGGCATCCATAACGTTACCTACGATATCAGTCATTGGTACAAGTGTAGGTGATACATCAATACCAATAGAATCTTCAAGTTTTTTAGCCTGAGCGATAAGCTTGATACGATATCCAAGCTTCTTCGCAAAGTCCATATCAACTTTAGTAACACTGCGTATACCAGTTGTATTGATTAAATCAAAATCAAAGAAAATGTGGAATGCATTCATTGCTAAGATCGCAATCTTATGCGCAGCATCATATCCATCTAGATCCAATGATTCATCTGCTTCTACATAACCTAAGTTTTTAGCGATACGTAATGCTTCACTGAAATCTAAGTTATCTGTTTCCATTAGTGAAAGAATGAAGTTTGTTGTTCCATTAAGAATACCTTCAATCTTCTTGATGTTATTTGCGATTAAGCTTTCTTTAGCAGGTACGACAACAGGAATACCTCCCCCGACTGATGCTTCATAGAAAATGTTTACATTGTTTTTTCTTGCAGCTTCAAATAATTCCTGTCCGTGGTGAGCAATTAAAGCTTTATTGGCAGTGACGACATGCTTTCCTGATTCTAAGGCAGAAAGGATGATTGTCTTTGCAAAGGTAAGACCACCAATCAGTTCGACAACGACATCGACTTCTGGGTCGTTGAGAACTTCTTTGAAATCATCTGTGTAGATGATACCTTCTGGAAGACCAGGATTCTCAAGTGCACATCCATACTTGACAATGACGTCTTCTCCAATCTCTTTCTCAAGTCTTTCTTTCTCCTTTGTAAGAATATCAACTGTTCCAAATCCAACAGTACCTAATCCAATAATTCCTATAATCATAGTGTGGTCCTCCCTTATTTATTGAGTAAACACTATCAAAAAAAATATTTATTGTCAATTTTTTTATCTAAAAGAAACAAATGAATATGTAATTTTGTTAAATAGCGAAAATATTTATTCACTTATTAGATAAGAAATAGCTTCATCTAGGTGTTTTACAATATGATCACTTTGTTCTTGAACATCATTGGGAGCATAAGGGAAAGTGAAGCTTTCATCTACATTATTGATCATTGGCAGATCATTCCAAGAATCACCGATACCACCGATGATATCAGATTGAAAATACTCTTCAATAAATTTCACTCCTGCACCTTTAGAACATCCTTTAGCACAGATATCCACATGTACCTTATTGGTAAAAGCATGACAGTATGCTCCATAGTGTTTATTGATATAGTTGGCACACTCTCTTGCTTCCTGTTCCTTCCCATTTGGAAAATGAAAAGAGAAACCGTTGTAGCTATCTTTAGTTAGTGAAGATAAATCTTTAATAAAAGGGGAGGTTTCATTAGGAATCCCTTGTAGTTTCTGTAAAAGACGACGTAGGCGTACTTGATATCGTTTCTTCCAGTTGAACATAAGATACATCATGTTGCCATCTACCACTGATACAGCAATAGGGAACTTTTCATAGATCTCTTTTATGATTGAAAAAGGAATCTTTGATTCAAAGATCACATTCTGATTCTCATCGAGAATCATTCCACCACTGTTGACAATATAGAAATCATAGTGAATATCCACATTGTCACTTGGAATCAATACACCATCTAAAGAGCGTCCTGTACAGATACCAAACTTATGGCCTTGTCTTTGGAAATCTTTAATCGCAAGAAGATCTTTTTCTTTAAATCCAGTATGAAAGAAGAGCGTACCATCAAAGTCGCTAGCTAATATTTTCATTGTCATTCACCTCTTGATTATTATAGCTTTATTGAAGAGTAGGATACAAACTATTTATGGTCAATATATAGGTAAAAATAGCGTAATATAGGTATCATCTCCTATATATAATAAGATAGAAAAATTTTTTAAAATTAATAAAATTTATTCAAATAGAATAAAAAAGCCCCAATAATGGACATAAATTTAATATTGGCATACCCAAAAGGTAGAGTTGGCATATATGCAATATATAGTTAGCGTTTACAATTCATTCGTGCGATATCATATTTGCTTGAATTTTAAATTCTTAAGGAGTATTATTGTAACGATTAAAAGGAGGTAGCTGTTATGGACAAATTGATTCAAGATATTGTAAGTGTGGATCACAGCTGTGCTAAAGCAGTTGAAGAAGCGAAAAAGAAGAAGCAAGATGTCTCTCTTAACATGAACGATAAGAAGAAAGAAATCTATGACGACTTCGTCGCTCAATACCAAAAAACACTGGACGAAAAGAAATCTGAACTTAGTGCAAAAATTGCAGAAACTAAGAAAAAAGCAGATGATGAATATGAAGTCTCTCTTAATAAACTCTCTGATCTCTATAAGTTGCATAAAGACGAATGGATTGATGCCATCGTAGAAAGATGCAAGGACTTATCGTAATGGGATTTTCATCTAACGCAGTACTTGCAAAAGCAAGATCTATGTATTCTCATAGAATGACACCAGCCAAGTATGAAGAACTTATTCATAAAGGAAGCGTAGCAGAAATTGTTAGCTTCTTAAAAAATGAACCTTCTTACCAGGATGTCCTTGAAGAAATCAAGGAAACAAATGTACATCGTGGTCGCATTGAGTCATTGTTAAATGAACAGGCATTTATTGAAACAACAAAGATGCTTAGATATGTGCCTAAGAAGAAACAGGAATTCTATAAGCTTAGTGTCATCAAGGAAGAGATTCATTTAATCATTGATAAAGTCAGATTAATTGATAGTGAAGTCAATGATTCCTATGATCTCAATATTCCATCTTACCTTGCACAATGTGCATCATTTGATCTTTATGGATTAATTGCGATCGATGATTATGCTACATTGTGTCAGTACATGAAAAGAACTCCATTCTATAAGGTATTAAAGAAGAATATCCCAGAAGATGGAGAAAAGGTAGATATCAACATCATGGAGTATGATTTTAAGAAAGCATACTATGATCATGTTGTTGGAGTGATAAAAAAAGAATTCAAAGGGAAAAAGCAAAAGGATCTTTTGACTATCGTCTATACAGAAATAGAACTTGAAAATATTTCTAAGATCTATCGATTAAAGAAATATTTCAATGTGACAGAAGAACAGATCAGAGGATGTCTGATCACTGATTACTGTCGTCTATCTGATAGCATGATGGATATGCTTATCAAAGCAAAAGATGCTGAAGATATGCTGAAGAAGCTTTCTTCATCTTCATATAAATTCTATGTAGATGAAAAAGACTTTGTTTACATCGAGTACTATGCTGAAAAGATAAAATATCATTTAGCTAAGAGATATATGAGATTCTCAACAGATCCATCTCTTGTCTATATGACATATGCGATTGTGCATAGGATAGAGATAAATAATCTTATTCACATTATTGAAGGAATAAGATATGGAGAATCAGCAGAGCGTATCAAAGCTATGCTGATCTACTAAGAGGGAGATTGAATTTATGGCAATAGAACAAATGGAATTGTTGAATCTGACTTTTCCTAAGAAAGAACTTAAGCCGATTCTTGCATTAATGCAGGACAATGAGCATTTTGCTCCAATTTTGGCTAATAAGGTCATGAACAATGTCAAAGGTGTTGCATCTCTTAAAAGAAATGAAGAGCTAGCTAAACAGCTAGAACGCTTAAGAGAAATTGCATCACATATCAATCTTGAGCTTAATGAAGCAAGAGGTGAAGACAAGGACCTTGCCGTTTCGGAAGAAATTCTTTCTTCAGTAGAAAAAGAAGTAAGCCAGATCATCAAGAATAAAGAGCAGCTCGCTGAAGAGCTTGAAGAAAATAAGGCAGCCTTAGGATTAATAGGAGCCTTACAGGCATCACATGTTAATATTGATGAATTAAAATCAACAAAGTATATCGTAACAAGAGTTGGACGTATTCGTCTAAAAGATGAACACAAGCTCTCTTATTACCATTCTAAACAGGTGATGTATTACAAATTAGGACAGACAGCAAAGCATGTTTACTGTCTATACACAACAACAAAACATGCAATTGTACAAATTGATAACATCTTCTCATCAATGGGATTCAAGGAAATTGAACTTCCAGACTTCATCCATGGGACAATTGATAGTGCCAAAGATGAACTTCAGGAAGAAATCAAAGGAATGGAATCTTATATCAAGAGCGCTGATGAGAAACTAGAAGTTATTAAACTTCGTTATCAGGATACATTATCAGATCTTTATGCAAGTCTATATACGATGAATGAAAGAGAAAAAGAAAAAGACTTCATCGTAGATTATTCTACAGTCTATGGTCTCGCAGGATTTATTCCTAAAAGAAATGGGGCTGACTTTAAGAATAAGCTTACTGCATTAAATGCAGATATCCGTGTTCTACCATGTGATATGTATGAAGATCAGGGTGTGATTGCACCAACAATTACTTATAACTATTTCTTTGCAAAACCATTTGAAATGATTTCAAAGGTCAAAGAGAAAGAAAGAGTAGATACAACATTAGCTTATGCAATGATGTATATTCTTACTTTCATGTTGCTATTGGGAGATTTAGGTGTAGGAGCTGTACTTCTTGTATTAGGATTAATGATGCATAAGAAGAAATTTGGACAGCTATTAGAAGTGCTTGGTATTTCTACAGCAATCGGTGGATTGCTTTATGGAAATGTCTTCTATGCACATAATCTATATCCTTCACTCATTCCTCAAGGAGATGTCGTTTTACGTTATATTAATGCAGTGATTCTTCTTTTCGTAGGATCATTTATCATTAAGACAGCGAAAACAATCTACAATGAAAACAGAGTTGTAGATAAAGTCTTCTCATTCAATGGTTTTGTAGGTATCATGATTGTTCTTGCAATCATGTCCTATATCCTCATCAGCATCGATACACATATCGTGGTTTCTGTTATGCCCGTGATTGTGATTGTTGCATTAGGTATCATTACCATTCTAATGAAAAAGTTGATGCATAAGAAATAAGGAAGGAGATTATATGGCAATAGCAAAATTGAAGCTTGTGGAAATTGAGTTTCCAAAGAGTCAGAGTAGTGTCATTCTTTCCAAATTGATCAATAGAGATGATTTTCATCCTGAACCGGCATCAAAGTTTGCGGATCGTGTAAGAGGCTTAACAACATTAAAGAATGCTAGTCACTTCGCTGATCTTCTTTCAAGAATGGAAGAAGCAAAGCAGACTTGCGGATTCAAGTATGAAGAAGCAGCACCAGCTTTCATGAGTATTGCGGAAGCGGATCAGGCTTTCTTGGAAGTTGCTGATCAGGTAACAAAAATAAACATGCTCAAAAAAGATCTGGAAGAAATGATTGAAGAAAATGAGCTGACTATCAAGCAGCTCACACCAATGGCAAATGATGATGCTATGGATTTCGACAACATTTTTACAAGCAAATATCTAGAAGTAAGATATGGACAGATGCCAGTGCACAATGTCGATAAGCTTTCTTTCTATGATAATCAGATTTTCTTGTTTAAGTCATTCTACAAAGATGCACATACCTGCTACTGTTTCTATGTGACAACACATGAAAAAGCACCAGAAGTTGATAACATCTTCTCTTCATTGTTCTTTGAACGTATTCACATTCCTGATTATGTTCATGGAACACCAAAGAAGGCAATTGAAAGTCTTCGGGAAGAAATTGATTTAGCAAGAAAGAATATTGATAAATATGAAAAGCATAAGCAGCAGCTGATTGAATCACATCAGGAAGAACTTTCAGTGATCTATGCGACATGCAAGGATCGTGCTTCTACTTCAGAAGCAGAGAAGTTCGTAGTTGTATTTGGTAACATGGCTGCTATCTATGGATTCTGTGAAAAGAAAGTGGCTAAACTGCTTACTAGTGAGTTAGCAGGCTATGAGAAAGTCACTGTAAACATTAAGCCAGCGATGGGAGATTCTCGTTTAACACCACCAACATTGCTTAAGAACAATTGGTTCTCTAAGCCATTCAGATTGTTCGTGGAGATGTACGGGGTACCTTCCTATACTGACTTTGATCCAACAAACTTTGTCGCAATCACTTATACATTGCTATTTGGTATTATGTTTGGTGATGTCGGACAAGGTCTTGTACTTGCCATTGTCGGTTTCTTGTTTGCTAAGCTTAAAGGCATTAAGCTTGGTGAAGTCGGAATGCGCATTGGCTTATCTTCCATTATCTTCGGGTTCTTCTTTGGTTCAGTATTTGGTAATGAAGAAGTACTGACATTCATGCCACACTTTGTACCGATGGAATCAAAGAATACAATGCCGCTTCTTGAAGCTGCCATTGGTATCGGGGTTGTATTGATTATCATTTCCATGATGTTCAACACATACTTGAACTTGAAGAAAAAACATTGGGGAGAATTCTTCTTCTCACAAAATGGTGTTAGTGGATTAAGTTTCTATATATCCATTATCATCTTGGCATTAAATAGTCTTATGGGATTACATCTTCCATTAGGTTTACCATTTATACTCATCTTTACAATTCTTCCAATCTTGCTTATTTTCTTGAAAGAACCTCTTTCAAGAAAGATTGAAGGATTCAAGATGTTCCCAGAAGGATTTGGAAGCTTCTTTACGGAAGGCTTCTTCGAATTATTTGATATTGTATTAACATTCATTACGAATACAATGTCATTCTTGCGTGTAGGTGGGTTCGTCTTATCACATGCAGGTATGATGCTTGTTGTCTATACATTAGCCAACAAGATGGGTGGACCTGGATATTGGATTACCTTAGTTATCGGAAATATCTTCGTTATGGTACTTGAAGGTATGATTGTAGGTATTCAGGTATTACGATTAGAATTTTATGAAATGTTCTCTCGTTACTATGAAGGTAATGGGATTCCATTTACTAGCATAAAAGATATATTAAAGAAATAAGGAGAAATTGAATTATGTTAACATTTATCTTACCAGCAATCGTCGTTATTGCACTTACTTTACCACTTATCGCAGTATTTAACGGAAAGGTGAACGCTGCTAGCGCTAAAAAACGTTTAGCTTTACACGTAGCCGGATTCTTTGGTGCATGTGCATTCGTATTATTAGCTTCTGCTGCTAACTCACCAATCTTCGCCGCTGGTGCTAACCAGATCACTGGTACATTAGCTCAGGGTCTTGGATTTATCTCTGCTGCATTAGCAACTGGTATGTCAGCATTAGGTGCTGGTATTGCCGTAGCTGCTGCTGCACCTGCTGCTATTGGTGCTTTCTCTGAAAACTCAGAAAACTTTGGTAGAGCATTGATCTTCGTTGCCTTAGGTGAAGGTGTTGCCATCTATGGTCTATTAATCTCTATCTTAATTATCAACGCATTATAGGAGTTCAGAGATGAAGTTCTATTTGATCAGTGATAACATCGATACATTGACAGCTATGAGATTAGTGGGTATCGAAGGAGAAGTTGTACATGAACGTCATGAATTTCTTTCTCTTCTTGAAGAAAAGAAGAAACAGAAAGATATTGCAGTTATCCTTGTGACAACCAAACTGATTGAATTAGCACCGGATGTTATTTCTGAAATTAAATTAAAACAGCCAGAACCTCTGATTACAGAAATTCCTGATAGACATGGTCACTCTAAGATTGGTGAAGCTATCGATGGATATGTATCAGAAGCCATTGGCGTAAAACTATAGGAGAGAGATTATGCAGGATACAGAGATTTTTCTTTCTATGAAGAAAGAAATTGAAGCAGAGTCTCAGAAAGAAATTGATGCGATCATGGCTGAAGTAAAAGCCATGGAAGATGAAGCTATGGTTTCTATGCAGAAAGAAGCAAAGAAAGATGCTGATCTACGCTTAAAACAGGAACTTGATGATATTCAGTCACAAGCTTCACAGGAAATTTCTGAAACTCATACACAAAGAACAAAGGCACTTATCGCTAAAAGAGATGAGTATGTAAAAACAATCTTCGATGCCGCAAGAGAAAAGCTTGTTGCTTTTACGACAACACCAGAATATGGTGAATATCTTTCTCGTAAAGCTAAGGCGGCTAGCGAAGAAGATATGTCTGAACCAGTTCTTATGATCAGAAGTGAAGATCTTCATTATGTAGATATGATCAAAGAGAACTATGGTAAAGATCTTCAAGTTGAAGAAACATCAGACATTACAATTGGTGGATTTATTCTAAAAGATCAGGTTACATCAGTTGTAGTAGATGAAACATTAGAATTTGCATTGGAAAATCAGAGAGGCTGGTTCGCAGCTCATTCTGGTTTAATGATTAAATAGTGTGGAAAGGGGAAAGAGATATGAATAATCAGGATGTTATTTATTCAATCAATGGACCCGTTGTAACAGTTAAGAACTCAGATACATTCTCTATGCAGGAAATGGTTTATGTCGGTCATGCAAGACTGATGTCTGAAGTTATCTCTATTTCAAAAGAAAAGACTGTCATCCAGGTTTATGAGTCCACTACTGGACTTAGACCTGGTGAACCAGTATATCCTACTGGACAGCCTATCTCAGTTACACTTGGGCCTGGTATTTTAAGAAATATCTTCGATGGGGTAGAAAGACCTCTTGAAGAAATTGCGAAAGAAAGTGGCGCATTTATTCCTACAGGAAGCCACGTAGAACCTTTGGACACACAGAAATTATGGGATGTTACACTTTGTGTAAAAGAAGGAGATCAAGTAGAAGGTGGAGATGTCTATGCGACAGTTCCAGAAACTGATCTTATCACTCATAAATGTATGGTACCTCCATATGTGAAGGGGACTATCAAGGAAGTAAAAGAAAACGGTCAGTATCGTATCAATGATACTGTTGTCGTTTTAACATTAGAAGATGGTACTGATCTTAACTTGACATTATGCCAGAAATGGGCAATCAAGCAGCCAAGACCAGTAAAGAAGAGATTACCAATCTCTATGCCTTTAGTAACAGGACAGCGTGTTATTGATACATTGTTCCCAATTGCTAAAGGGGGAACAGCAGCTATCCCAGGTGGATTTGGTACTGGTAAAACAATGACACAGCACCAGCTAGCTAAATGGTGTGATGCGGACATCATCGTCTATGTAGGATGTGGTGAACGTGGAAACGAAATGACTCAGGTTCTTGAAGAATTTAGAGAATTGATTGACCCTAAGTCAAATAAGCCATTAGTAGATCGTACTGTTCTTATTGCCAATACATCAAACATGCCAGTTGCCGCTCGTGAAGCATCTATCTATACAGGTGTAACACTTGCAGAATACTATCGTGATATGGGATACCATGTTGCGATCATGGCAGACTCTACTTCTCGTTGGGCAGAAGCATTACGAGAAATCTCAGGTCGTCTTGAAGAAATGCCAGCTGAAGAAGGATTCCCAGCTTATCTTCCTTCAAGATTATCACAGTTCTATGAAAGAGCTGGATACATGGAAAACCTTAATGATACAAAAGGTTCCGTATCAATCATCGGTGCCGTATCACCACAGGGTTCTGACTTCTCTGAACCAGTTACACAGAATACAAAACGTTTCGTACGTACATTCTGGGCATTGGATAAAGCGTTAGCTTATGCTAGACATTACTTTGCGATCAACTGGAATCAGTCATACTCAGAATATATTCCTGATCTTGAAAGATGGTATAGCAAAAATGTTGGATCTAAGTTCATGCAGGACCGTCAGGCGCTTTCTTCAATCTTAGCTGAAGAAAACAAGCTTCAGGAAATCGTTCAGTTAATGGGTAGCGATGTCTTACCTGACGATCAGAAATTGACAATGGAAATTGCCAGAGTTGTCCGTGTAGGATACCTTCAGCAGAATGCTTTCCATAAAGATGATACTTATGTACCACTTGAAAAACAGTTAAAGATGATGGAAGTCATCGTTTATTTATACAAAAAATGCCAGGAAGTTGTCATGGATGGTAAACCTATTCGTCAGCTTATTGAAACAGGCATTTTCGATGATGTTGTTAAAATCAAATATGATGTTCCAAACGATCATCTAGAATTATTTGATGACTACTATAAAAAGATTGATGCAGTTTGTGCATCTATTGACTAGGAGGAAGTTATATGGCACTACAGTATGTTGGATTAAGTGAAATTAACGGACCATTAGTCGTATTAGATCACGTAAAGAATGCATCATACGATGAAATGGTAGAATTCGTTTTACAGGACGGATCAAAAAGACAGGGTCGTGTTGTTCAGATTGAAGGAGACAAGGCTGTCATCCAGATTTTTGAAGGAACAAACTCATTATCATTAAAGAATACAAAAACAAGATTGTTAGGTAAACCTATGGAATTATCTCTTTCAAAAGAAATGCTTGGAAGAGTATTCAATGGGGCAGGTAAGCCAATTGATGGTCTTGGAGATATTTATGCAGAAAAGAGTGCAGATATCAATGGTCAGCCATTGAATCCAGTTTCTCGTACATATCCTCAGAACTATATCAACACTGGTATTTCATCTATTGACTGCTTAACAACACTTATCAGAGGACAGAAACTGCCAATCTTCTCAGGTTCAGGTCTTCCTCATAACCAGTTAGCTGTACAGATCGTTAAGAATGCTCAGGTCGCTGAAGAAGGACAAGAATTTGCGGTTGTCTTTGCGGCAATGGGTGTTACAAACGATGTCGCTAACTACTTCAGAAGATCATTTGAAGAAGCTGGTGTTATGGACCATGTTGTTATGTTCTTAAACTTATCAAATGATCCAATCATTGAAAGAACATTAGCACCACGTTGTGCATTAACAGCAGCTGAATACTTAGCATTTGAACATGATATGCATGTTCTAGTTATCTATACAGATATCACTTCATATTGTGAAGCATTACGTGAATATTCTTCAAGTAAGGGTGAAATCCCAGGACGTAAAGGTTATCCAGGATACCTTTACTCAGATCTTGCTTCATTATATGAAAGAGCTGGTATTGCTAAAGGAGCAAAAGGATCTGTTACACAGATTCCAATCTTAACAATGCCTAACAATGATATTACTCATCCAGTACCAGATTTAACTGGATATATCACTGAAGGACAGATTACTCTTGATCCAGAATTATCTTCAATGGGAATCTTCCCACCAGTTAATGTATTACCATCATTATCACGATTAATGAAAGATGGTATCGGTGAAGGATTTACAAGAGCGGATCATCAGGATGTCGCTAACCAGCTATTTGCGGCTTATGCCCATGTACAGGATGTTAAAGCCTTAACATCAGTTATCGGTGAAGATGAATTATCTGCAGCTGATAAAAAGTTCATGACATTTGGTCGTCTTTTTGAACAGCATTTCCTTAACCAAGGGGACGAAAACAGATCAATTGAAGAGACACTTAACTTAGGATGGATGCTCTTGTCCGTATTGCCAAGAACTTCATTGGATCGTCTCGATAACAAGCTTCTTGATCAGTTCTATGATCACGAAAAAGCTGTTGAATACTTCGGCTTACAAGAAAGCAATGTCATCAAGGAATTAAAGGACGCTGTCAATGGCTAAGCAAGTATTCCCTACTAAGGCAAACCTTATTGCGACTAAGAGTTCGCTTGCCTTAGCGAAACTTGGTTATGATCTGCTTGATAAAAAAAGAAACGTACTCATCAAGGAGATGATGACTCTCCTTGATGATGTAAAAGAAATCCGTGATAAAATCACAGATTCCTATGCGAAAGCATATGAAGCATTAAAAGATGCCAACGTTTCTGTAGGGATCATCAGTGACTTAACTGAAAATATTCCTGTAGACGATGGCCTTCATGTAAAATATCGTTCTGTCATGGGAGTAGAACTTCCTCGTATCGAATACGAAGAAACACCATTGCGTGTCGGATACGGTTTCGAAACCGCCAACTCCCGTGTTGACTACGCTTATCTCTGCTTCTCAGAAGTCAAGAAATTGACGGTCAAGCTTGCTGAAATAGAGAACTCTGTCTATCGATTAGCGAATGCAATCAGACAGACACAAAAGCGTGCTAACGCTCTAAAGAATATCTCAATTCCTCAGTTTGAAAAGACTGTCAAGTTCATCTCCGATGCGCTTGAAGAAAAGGAAAGAGAAGAATTTACAAGACAGAAAGTTATTAAAAGTCAAAAAGAAAAGAAAGAAGCTCATTAACGAGCTTCTTTTTTTATGCCTGTCTTTTCAAGTACTTCATCTACATGAGAAACAGGAATGATTGTTAACTTATCTTTAATTTCATCAGCGACATCATCAAGATCATCTTTATTCTCATTAGGAATAAACACTGTCTTCACTCCAGCACGCTGAGCTGCCATCAGTTTCTCATTTAATCCACCGATAGGCATGATTGTCTCTCTTAAAGAGACTTCGCCTGTCATCGCAAATTCAGGGGATACAGGATGACCAGTAATTAAAGAGGCCAACGCAGTTGTTAAAGTAATACCAGCACTTGGTCCATCTTTAGGAGTCGCACCAGCAGGAACGTGGATGTGGAGATCATGATCTTTGAAGACATCGGAAAGATCTGGGAATTTTGATTTTACGATTGAAAGGGCAATCTGAGCAGATTCTTTCATGACATCACCTAATTGACCAGTAATGATAATCTTACCGCTACCTTTGGTGAGCGCGGTCTCAATAAATAATATATCACCACCAGCCTGTGTCCAGGCCAGACCTGTCACAATACCGGGCTGTTTTATTTCATGAACATGTTCATGACTGATAGGGTGCATATCAAGATATTCTCTTAGCTGGTCTTTAGAAATGGTGATATCACCATTTCCTTCAACGATGTTGATGGCTGCTTCACGGCATAATGTATCAATACGTTTCTTTAGACCACGTACGCCTGCTTCCATTGTATAGTCGTTGATAATAGTTGAAAGCGTCTCATCATCGATTGTGAGATGATCGTCAAGACCCATGGTCTTGATCGCTTTTGGTAAAAGGTGACGCTTTGCGATCTGTAGTTTTTCAATTGGTGTATAGCCATTGAATTGAATAACTTCCATACGGTTAAGAAGAGGTTCAGGAATGGTATCAAGAGAGTTGGCAGTACAGATGAAGAAGACATCACTTAAGTCATAAGGAACATTCATATAGTGATCGGTGAATGAGAAGTTCTGTTCTGGATCAAGAACTTCAAGCAATGCGGAGGCAGGATCTCCGTTGTAGCTTTGAGAGAGCTTATCTACTTCATCAAGTACCATTACTGGGTTCGACGCATGCGATTTGTGAATTGCATCCATGATACGACCAGGCATAGCACCAATGTAAGTTCTACGATGTCCGCGAATATCCGCTTCATCTCTGACACCACCAAGTGCTACACGGACATATTCACGTCCTAGGGCATGAGCGATAGATTGTCCGATGCTTGTCTTACCAGTACCAGGAGCTCCTACAAATAATAAGATAGAACCTGATTGTTTTTTATTAAGACTCATAACCGCAATCTGCTGGAGAATACGTTTTTTGACTTTCTTTAATCCGTAGTGTTCTTGATCAAGAATCTCTTTTGCGTTTTTAAGATCAATAGAAGAATCTGATTTTTCCCAAGGAAGATCAGTCAAGAAGTCTACATAATTGAACAGCTGGCCATATTCAGGTGAATTCTGACCTTCCTGTTTCATACGGCTAATTGCTTTAGTCGCTTCTGTTCTTGCTTCTTCATTCATCTTAGAATCTTGTAGCTTTAATTCAAGCTTTCTTGTCTCACTGACATTTTCAGGATGAAGTTCATCCAATTCTTTTTGAAGAAAATCTATCTGTTTCTTGATGGCCTGTTCACGATAAACCTTCTGGTTTTCATCTTCCTGCGCATTTTTCGCTTCAGAAGTAACACGATACATTTCTAGATTTTCATAGATGACTTTTTCATAAAGGGCAATTCTTTCTTTTTTAGAATCCGTCTTTACAAATTCATATTTCATCTCTGGTTCAATATCCATCCAGCCAGCACCAGTCGCAATGACTTCTTCAATTGTACGTAAACGTACAATCCAAGAACGGTAGATATTGCCGCCTTCAAAATACTGTAATGAGTTAAGTAAGGCATTCTTGATTGTATTGACGTGTTCTTTATATTCATCATCAGAAAGATCTTCAATATCAGGACGTTCTGTGGCTTCAATGGTAATGCGATGATCAGTCACAGTCGCGTTCTTGATATTCATACGGTCCCTTGTCTTGATAGAGACAAAGCCGCTCTGTCCTTCATCTAGGACTTCACCTTGTACCCCGATGGATGCAAAGCTATCATCAGTTAAGGCATTGTAAGGTGTATCATCTTTCATGAATACGAAGAGAACTTCTGCTCCTGATTTAGGATCAACACCGGTCATGCGCTTGTAATAATCAATGTTGAAGTATAAAGTTGTAAAAGGTATGACAACCGTATCATACACGGGAATGATTAACATAGTCTATTCCTCCTTAGCACTATTTAGCACTCTATATATAGTAGTGCTAATCATATGTGAAATAAATAGGTTCATAGGAACCTTGTTACTTTGACAGTTGTCAAAGATTAATTAAATGATACATTGAAAATTGACAACTGTCAACTTTGATGAGTATAATTTTTTTGATAGGATGGTGTAAAACGTGTATAAAGGCAAAAATAAGACCGCATTGATGTCTCAGAAATGTATTAAGGAAGCCTTCTTCGCATTACTTAAAGAAAAGAACTTTCAGGATATTACAATCTCTGATTTATGCAAGAAAGCGGATATATCAAGACAGACATTTTATTCACTCTTTAAGAATAAAGAGAATATTCTTATTTATGAATTAAAACAGAATTATCCTTTTGCGATGTGTCAATACAATGAAGATGTCACTTTACAAAAGCTATGCACATCATTTAGCAGTTATCTTAATGAAAACTACTGCTTTATTAAGCTGCTTATTGATAATGATTATGGTCAGCTTCTTTATCAGATGTTCTATCAGTCCCTATTGCATTGTCATTGCGATATGAGAGATGAAGCAGCTATCAAGGATGAATATTTTGCCTCATTTATGGCAGGAGGCATGTTAAGCATCACGAAAACCTATGTCACAAAAGAAAAAAGAGAACAGTCCTTTATTGAAAAAATCACTTATGAATTATTTTCAGGAACGTTCTTTAAATAGGAGGAAATATGATTAGAAGAGCAGAAGAAAGAGATATTCCTAGATTGCTTGAACTATTAAAACAGGTCAATCAGGTACACTTTGAATTAAGACCAGATTTATTTAAGCAGGAAACAAAGTATAATGCGAATGATCTTGAAAGATTATTAAAAAACGAAGATCATGTGATTTTCGTCTATGATGATGAGGGCGTACAAGGCTACCTCTTCTCAGAAATCAGAGATTATACTAAAAATCAATTATTGCAGCCCATCAAGACTCTTTATATTGATGATTTATGTGTTGATGAACAATCTCGTGGAAATCATGTTGGTAAAAAGCTATTAGAACATGCTAAAGAGTATGCTAAAGAAAACCACTTCCATAACATCACTCTACATGTATGGGAAGGCAATGACTCAGCCTATGAATTCTATAAAAGAAATGGCATGAAAGAACAGAGTCGTACAATGGAAATGATTTTATAAAAAAATGAGCAGTTCCCACTGCTCATTTTCCGTATAGCTATTATTATTGTGCTATACTGCCTTCTTCCATCTTGGTGTGTATAAACACACCATCCACCTTTTCTCCTGTCCTCTTTCGAGGACAGGTGTTAATATAACACTTTTTTCAGATTTTGTAAATGTCTTTTATAAACCAATTTACAATTTTTTTCTGGGCTTCTTTATTGTATAGAACAACCTCGTAATGTTTGCCTTTTTTCCCAGTTCTTTCTTCTTTTACAAGTCCAAATTTATAGCCGGCATCAGTGATGATGATATGTCCAAATGGATCGTTGTAGTAACAGTCATACTTTTTGATTCTTCTGGTAATATCAGTCGCCTTGATAATCTTATTGGCATTATTTAATTCAGAAAGAGCCTTGGCGATTTCACTGGCAGTCTGGTAGTCTTTGTAGACAAATCGTTCCGCCTGATTTTTGGAGATAAAGAACTCTTCTGGAAAATCATTCGCAATATGATAGTAGCGTTCTTTCTGATGATTGGTAAATACGCAAATAAATTCTAGAAAGACATCCATATAGAGCTCTCTTGTATCCTTTCTTACCCCGATGATACGTATGAATTCTTCTCTTGTAAATGGAAGAAGAACAATCAGATTGGTGATAGTCTGATCATCAATAAGAGCTGAAGGTTCCATATTATTGCGTTTAGCGATTTCTTCTCTAATTAAAGATAAGCCCTGGAAGAGTTCTCTTCCTTTTTTATTAAGAAAAGAACGATAAGGTTTCTTGAATGGTTTCCCTTCATGAAAAGGTGGAGTATGGGTCTTAGTAAATTCATTGATCAATTTAAGAAAAGGTTCACCATAACGGTTATAGCCTTTTTCTCCTACACGTTCAACCATTAACATCTCTTCTTTGGTTTTAGGAAGCTTGATGATCATATCCATTAAGGAGTTGTTAGAAAAGATAAAGTAGACAGGGACAAGCGCTTCGTCTGCCATCTTGGAACGAAGTGATTTAAGCTGTTTTAGGAGTAGTTCTCCATCAGCGTTTAATTGAAATGTCATAGCTAGGACCTCCTTTATTTCATTGTAGCCTGTTCCAAAAGAAAATAACACATAAGATGGAAAATTTGTTAGAATGGTTTAAAAGGAGTGTTTATATGATACAAGGCGTTATTTTTGATGTAGATGGTACATTGTTTGATTCATTGTCAATGTGGGAAAGAGTAGATCAGCTTTATTTAGATAGAAAGGGAGTAAAAGTGACTCCTGAGATATCAAGACAGCTGTTTCATCTTCCTTTAGAAAAAGGGGCATTGTTTATTAAGAATAAATTTCATCTTAAAGAAGATGTGGATACTATCATGAAAGAGATCATGCATATTTCAAGGGATATGTATTTAAATGAAGTTCCAGTGAAAAAAGGGGTATTATCAGTATTGAATTATTTTCAAGAAAAGCATATTCCTATGACTGTTGCCACCAGCAACAATAAGGAATTAGTAAAGGCGGCTTTTCATCGTCATCATATGGGACATTATTTTAAAGATATTTTAACCAGTGATGAAATTGGAAGAGGTAAGAATGAACCTGATATCTACCTTAAGGCATGTCAACAGATGCATGTTTCACCTGAGAATACATTAGTATTTGAAGATGCGCTTCATGCCTTAAAAACAGTCAAGACGGCAGGCTTTAGAAGTGTAGGATGCTTTGATGCCTACAGTATTCAAGATCAGCCGCAGATCAAAAGACTTGCAGACCATTATGTAGTAGAAATGGATGAAATATTAAAAGAGATCAAGGAATGATAATTCGTTTCAAAAATATTTGTTTCGTATACAGAAGTGAGGTAAACTATAACTATGGTTATGGGAAAGATTTATTATGAACGCATTGGTGAAGGACGACCTGTGATCTGCCTTCATGGCAATCAGGAAAATAGAACTATTTTCTATGAACTTGCCAATGCTTTAAAGGATGAATATCAGATGATTCTTATTGATAGTCGTTATCATGGGAAATCTGTGAAAGAAGGTGAGCTCTCGCTTTCACAGATGAGTAAAGATGTGATGTCTGTTGTAGACTCACTTAATTTAGATGAATATGATGTCATCGGATTTAGTGATGGTGCCAATATAGCCCTGACACTCGCCTTAAAAGATTCACGTCTTAAAAATATGGTATTGCTTGCACCTAATAGTGATGTAAAAGCACTTAAGTGGCCTTATCGATTATTGATGAGAATGCAGGTTATTGGCTATCTGCCATTTTGTCTATATCATCCTGTCGCAAGAAGAAAACGTAAGTTAACGAAGTGGATGCTTGAAGAACCTCATTTTAGTGAAGAGATGTTACAGAAGATAAAGATACCAACGCTACTTCTTGGTGGAGAGAGGGATATGATTAAAGAAGAAGATTTCTTAAGAATTGCTTCTCTTCTTCCTTATTGTAAATATGAAGTTATTGCGAATAGTTCACATTTTATGATGATAGATGCTTTTCCTGTTGTACTAAAAAAAATAAGGGGGTTTCTATATGCCTGTCATCGATAAGAAACTAAAGGTAAAGAACATCGTTTTTGGGGAAGGAATACCTAAGATCTGTATTCCGGTAACTGAAAAGACAGCTAAAGATATTTTGGAGACAGTGAAAGGCTATGAGACACATGATGGCTGGGATGTCTTGGAAGTACGTTTAGATTATTTTGAGTATTATGAAGATGTTGATGAAGTTATTTCATTATTAAAAGATATTCGACAAGTGACAAGTCGTCTTATCCTCGCTACAATTCGTACGATTGAAGAAGGCGGTAGAGTGGCTGTAGGTCCAGATACTTATCTTGATCATCTTAAAGCAATGTGTGAATCAGGTTGTATTGATCTTGTCGATATTGAACTTACAAAGGGGAATTCATGTGTAACACAGTGTGTCTATGCGGCACATGCAAATGATGTTGTAGCGATTATCTCAAAACATGATTTTAATGAGACACCTGATAATTACACTATGAAAAAATATTTAAGAAAGATGGATGATCTAGGAGGAGACATTCTTAAGCTTGCGGTGATGCCACAAAATAAAGCTGATGTCATCAGGGTGCTAGAAGTTACTGATGAAGTCAATGATGATGTTGAACCATTGCTTATTACTATATCAATGGGGTATCTTGGTTCAATTACAAGAGTAAGCGGTGAATCCTATGGATCGGTAATGACTTTTGCGACAATTGGGAAAGAAAGCGCACCAGGACAGATACCACTAGATCAGATGATTAAGACGCTTTATACACTTCATAATGATTAACTCCGAATTTCGGAGTTTTTTTATAAGAAGAGAGACTATAAGCTGTTAGGAAAAGGTGGTTATTTTTTAGCTACAAGAAATAATAAGAACTATGTCTTAAAGCAGATCCATCATGAGCCTTGTGCCTATTATACATTTGGCAATAAGATAGAAGCTGAATTAAGAGATTATCAAAAACTCTTAAAGTTGAATATAAGAATACCGCGTATGATAGATGTGGATCTTCAAAGAGAAAATACATTGAATGAGATAGTGTCTTTGAGTATGTACTATCAGATAAGATGATTATCTTGAAGAAATAAGAAGAATAAGTCGTGAATGTGAAAAAGAAAATATCAATATTGATTATTTTCCTACCAGCTTTATTATTAATAATGGAATTATTGACAATAAAGTACTGGTCAAAGACAAAAGCTTTTTTGGAGTATGTAGAAGGTGAAAAGAAATGATTGATTTACAGTATGCAAAAGTCGCATTTAAGGATTATGTATCATCCTATAATGAACAGGTGGGAGCTATTAAGCTAAAGATTGTACACACCTACGGTGTTATGAAGATCACTAAAGAATTATGTGACAAGATGAATATCAATGAAGAAGATACCAATCTGGCTTTATTGATTGCTCTTCTTCATGATATCGGACGATTTGAACAATATAAAAGGTATGAAAGCTTTGTAGACTATGAAACAGTCGATCATGCGGATTTTGCATGTCAGCTTTTATTTGAAGAAGGATTAATTAGAAAGTTTATCAAGGATGAAAGCTATGATGATATTATCTATCATAGTATCCAGCAACATAATCGCTATAAGATAGAACATGAATATGATGAAAGAACATTGTTCTTTATTAATATGATAAGAGATACAGATAAACTGGATAACTTTAGAGTTAAAGAAACAGAGTCTTTTGAAACTCTGTTTAAGGAAGAAAAAGAGGAAGTAGAGAAGTCTAATATCAGTGATCGTGTGTATGAGACATTCATGGATGAGAAGCTCATCTATGGACCGGATCGTCATACGTCATTGGATATGTGGATTTCTTATGTGGCTTTTATATTTGATTTACATTTTCCATTAAGTAAAAGCTATATTGATGAACATGATTATGTGAATATCTCTTTTGATAGATTAACACCAAGTGATAATGAAACAAGAAAAAAGTATGAAGAAATGAGACAATGTGCATTGGCTTATATCAAGAGATAAATGTTCCTTTTTTAAGTGGTTGCTATTGTAACGGGAAACCCTTATAATATGCCGGAAGGGAAGGTTTGTATGACATTAAAAGATATTTTAGAGAAAAGAAATATGACCCCATATCATCTTTCAAAGATTTCCAATGTTCCCTATTCTACCGTCAATGATCTATATAAGGGAATCAGTACATTAGAGAAATGTTCAGCAGGTACAATCTATAAGATTATGCATGCATTAGGTCTATCTACGGATATGGTACTTGTTTCTATCATGGAGAAAAGACCTGGTCTTGAGAATTATAAAAGAGAAGTAAGACAGGGAATCAATGAGAGGTAGAGTCAAAAGTTTATGAAAAACTTGATGAATGACAGATTTCAGGGATCGATGAACGATGCGATATCATTCATGTAGTATTAAAATTGAATATTTTGAATTTTTCTAAACCGAATGATTATGAAGGTAATAAAAAAA
>NZ_JAGBIX010000059.1:0-8483 GCF_017934775.1 Kandleria sp.
CGCCCTTTTTTGGGGCTTTTTTCTTTACAAAAAGGACATGATGGAAAGGCTGAGAATCCATCATGCATGACTTGGTAATTTTAATGTAAAAAAGAGAGACGTAACGAAATGCTTAAATCATTTCGTTACAGCCTCTTTTTTTATTATAAGTGATAATTTTTTATTACATTATCAATAATATTTATTAAAATGATAAAAATTTATAATTAAAATATCCCCATTTTATCGGTAAAAACGCAAATTATAATAGATAATTATTTATTGATATAATAATTTATTATTGCAAAGTGATAAAAAACTATTATAATGTAGTCATACCAAGAGGGGGGAAAGAAAATATGCTTAAAGAAATATTTGCGATTTGGTATTTGATCGGTGCTGCATTGGTATTCTTCATGCAGGCTGGTTTCGCGATGGTAGAGGCAGGGTTCACTCGTGCGAAAAACGCGGGGAACATCATTATGAAAAACTTGATGGACTTCTGCTTAGGAACTGTCGCATTCTTATTTGTGGGGTATGCATTACTTTGTGGTAATGATGCCGGACATGGTTTAATTGGGTGGTTACCTATTTTAAAAGGTCCACTATTTGATTTTGCAAATACTGACTGGTCATTATTTGTATTCAACTTAGTGTTCTGTGCTACAGCTGCAACAATTGTTTCTGGAGCTATGGCAGAAAGAACAAAATTCATTTCTTATTGTATTTACAGTTTCGTTATTAGTTTGATTGTTTACCCAATCGAAGCGCATTGGGTATGGGGTCCAGATGGATTCCTAACAGCATTAGGATTCCATGATTTCGCTGGTAGTGCAGTTATTCACTACGCTGGTGGTTTAACAGCTTTGATCGGTGCATCATTGCTTGGTCCTCGTATTGGAAAGTTCAACAAAGACAAGACTCCAAATGGTATTCCTGGTCATAACTTAACAATTGGTGCATTAGGGGTATTCATTCTTTGGTTTGGATGGTATGGATTCAACGGTGCCGCTGCTACAAATGGTCGTATGTTAGCGACAATCTTCTCAACTACAACTGTTGCTCCAGCAATTGCTACTGTAACAGTCATGATCTTTACTTGGTTAAAGTATGGTAAACCAGATGTAGCTTTATCATTAAATGGTTCACTTGCTGGACTTGTTGCTATTACAGCTGGCTGTGATGTTGTTAATGTCATGGGAGCATTCATCATTGGTATCCTTTCAGGATTCAACGTTTGCTTCTTTACTTGGTTCTTAGACTACAAATTACATATTGATGATCCAGTAGGTGCTGTACCAGTTCACTTTGCTAACGGTGCCTTAGGAACAGTTTGTGTTGGATTATTTGGATGCAATACTGCTTCTAAAGTTGTTGGTCTCTTCTATGGAGGAGGTACAAGATTATTATTAGTTCAGATTCTTGGATTACTTGCTATTGGTGTATGGACAGCCATCACTATGACAATTACATTCGTTGCTATTAAAAAGACAATTGGTTTACGTGTTACACCTGAAGAAGAAATCATTGGTCTTGATAAGTTAGAACATGGTCTAGAAAGTGCTTATGCTGGTTTTGCTTTTGAAACAGAATTAAGTCAGGGTGAAGTCTACGATGAAAAAGATTATGCCCCTGTTAAATTAGATACTGTCCCAGTAACTGATTACTCTAAGAAAGATGGCAAGATCACAAAAGTTGTTATTGTTACTAAACCTGAACGTTTTGGTGCATTGAAAGATGAAATGAACAAGATCGGTGTTGCCGGCTTGACTGCTACACGAGTTTCTGGATGTGGTTTACAGAAAGGCTCAACTACATACTATCGTGGAGCTAAGGTAGATATGAAATTATTACCTAAACTTAAAGTTGAAGTTATCATTTCTAAGATCCCAACAGAAACAGTTGTCAATGCGGCTAAGAAAGCTTTATACACTGGTGAAATGGGAGATGGAAAGATCTTCATCTACGATGTAGAAGATGTAGTTCGTATTTCATCAAACACAACTGGTGTTGATGCATTAGATTACGATAAAGATTAATAGCCATAAAAATTATATATCCGCAACATAATATTCACACGCTTCATATAAATATATTCTTCGTTTAAGTCCCAGGGTTATCCGCCCCTGGGACTCTATTTTTGTCCTATTTATGGGTAATATTTCATTTCTATAATATAAAGAATTCTCATATTGATAAAATACTTTTAAAAAGTCTTGTCGTGCATGTCTTTTACCCTATATAATGTATTCGTAAAACTGGGGGATATAATGAAAATGAAAATAACTGATTTAGCTGAAATTCATGAAGAATGTGGCGTATTTGGAATCTATGGAGATCCGAACGCGGCGCGATTGACATATTATGGTTTACATGCTTTACAGCATCGTGGACAGGAAGCAGCAGGGATTCTTGTAAAAAGAAATCATCTTCACATTCATAAAGGAGAAGGACTAGTCACTGAAATTTTTGATGCTGATAAGATTGAAGCATTAAGCGGTGATGCAGCCATTGGACATGTACGTTACTCTACAGCTGGTGGGGGAGGTATTCTTAATGTGCAGCCTTTCTTATTTAAGACATTGAGTGGAGAAATGGGAATCTGCCATAATGGGAACCTTGTTAATGCGAATGTATTAAAAAGAGAATTAGAAGATCGTGGATCAATCTTTAATTCATCAAGTGATACTGAAGTATTAGGACATTTGATTAAACGTCATCACGGGCGATTTATTGACCGTGTCTGCAAATCTTTGCAACATATCGATGGAGCTTTTGCCTTCTTGATTTTATTGGATAGCGGATTATATGCCGCAAGAGACCGTTATGGTCTTAGACCATTATCTATTGGACAGATGCCAAGTGGAGCATATGTCTTTAGTTCTGAAACATGTGCCTTTGATATTGTCGGGGCAAAATATATTAGGGATGTAAAGCCAGGAGAAGTGGTAAGAGTCAGAAATGGTGAACTTAAATCTTGTTTCTATATGAATGAATATCAGGAAGCAAGCGACAATATCTGTGCTATGGAATATATTTACTTCTCAAGACCAGATTCTGATATTGAAGGAGTTAATGTTCATTCTGCAAGAAAACGCTGTGGTAAGATCTTATTTGAAGAATCACCAGCTGATGCGGATGTTGTAATCAGGGTGCCTGATTCATCACTTTCTGCCGCAACGGGTTATGCTGAAGCTAGTGGTATTCCATATGAAATGGGTCTTGTTAAAAACAAATATGTAGGTAGAACATTCATTCAGCCTACTCAGGAATTGCGTGAAATGGGTGTACGTATGAAGCTTTCAGCTGTACGTTCTATCGTGGCAGGAAAACGTGTTGTCATGATTGATGACTCAATTGTACGAGGAACAACATCAAGACGTATTGTTTCTTTATTAAAAGAAGCAGGGGCAACTGAAGTCCATGTACGTATTGCTTCACCAGCCATCAAGTATCCATGTTTCTACGGTGTAGATACATCAACAGTAGAAGAATTGATTTCTCATCGTATGAATGTAGGAGAGTTAAGAGATTATATTAAAGCTGATTCATTAGCGTTCATTTCAGAAAAAGGACTAAAGAAAGCAGTCAGAGATAACGCTGAATGTGATTCATTATGTATGTCATGTTTCTCAGGAAACTATGTAACAAAACTTTATGATTCTTATAAAGCTGCTAATAAGGACCGTAAATAATAATTCAATGATAAAATTGCATAGAAGTAATAAAAAATCATTGATTCTTAAGAGCAGTTCAAGTATACTATGAAAAAAAGAAAGGGTGATGGCCATGACAACAACAATGATTACTTCATACAAAATTGCACAGGCGTCCCTTTCTTTTGTTTTTAATATTTCATTTTAAGACATGTCATTTATTGATGTGTCTTTTTTTGTAGGGGGGCATAAAATGAAAGCTTATTTAATACTAGAAGATGGACATGTATTCGAAGGTGAAAGCTTTGGTGCAGTCAAGGAAGTCATCAGTGAATTTGTGTTCAACACATCTATGACAGGATATGTCGAAGTATTGACAGATCCATCTTATGCTGGTCAGAGTGTCGTTATGACTTATCCATTAATTGGAAACTACGGTGTACCACTTGATGATCAGGAATCAGCACATCCATTCGTGGAAGGATTTGTGGTGAATGAACTTTCACGTTTAAGTTCAAACTTTAGAATGAATATGAGTCTTAATGACTACATGATAGAAAATAACATTCCAGGTATCCAAGGAGTAGATACACGTGCAATCACAAAGATCATTAGAAATGAAGGATGCATGAACGGAATGATCACAACTAAAAAATATGATATCGATGAAGTTATCGAAAAGATTAAGGCATACAAGGTAACAGGTGTTGTATCAAGATGTAGCTGTGATGAACCATACAAAGTAGGAGAAGTTGGCGGATACAAAGTGGCATTATATGACTTTGGTTGTAAACGCAATATCGCACGTGAACTTGCAAATCGTGGATGTAATGTAACAGTTGTACCAGCATCAACACCTGCAAGTGCTATCCTTGATGAAAAATATGATGGTATCCTATTATCAAATGGGCCAGGGGATCCAAGTGAATGTACAGAAATCATTGAAGAAATCAAGAAGCTTATCGATTCAAAAATGCCAATCTTTGCAATCTGTCTAGGGCATCAGTTAATGGCATTGGCACATGGCTTTACTACTGAAAAGATGGTTTATGGTCATCATGGGGCTAACCATCCAGTAAAAGACCTTCATACAAATCGTGTGTATATTTCAACACAGAACCACAACTATGTGATCAAGAAAGATTCAATTGATGCTTCTAAAGCAAAAGTATGGTTCAAGAATGTCAACGATGACACAATTGAAGGATTAGAATACTTAAATGAAAATATTAAGACTGTACAGTTCCATCCAGAAGCTTGTGCAGGGCCAATGGACACAAACTACTTATTTGATACATTTATTGAAATGATGGGAGGATCTAAAAATGCCTAAAAGAAATGATATAAAGAAAGTATTAGTTATCGGTTCAGGACCAATCATTATCGGACAGGCTGCCGAATTCGACTATGCAGGTACACAGGCGTGTCGTGCATTAAGAGAAGAAGGAGTGGAAGTTGTACTGATCAACTCCAATCCTGCCACAATCATGACTGATGGAGATATGGCTGATCATGTCTACATCGAACCATTAACTGTACCAGTAGTAAAACAGTTAATCATAAAAGAAAAGCCAGACTGCATTCTTCCTACACTTGGAGGACAGAATGCCTTAAATATCGCAATGGCATTAGCAGATGAAGGGTTTCTTGAAGAACATAATGTAGAAACAATCGGTACTGATACAGATACTATCAAGATGGCTGAAGATCGTCTTGAATTCAAGAATTTGATGGAACGTATTCATGAACCAATCGCACCTTCAACAGTTGTCAACTATGTAGATGACGCTATCGCATTTGCCAATAAAATCGGTTACCCAGTTGTTGTTAGACCAGCCTACACACTAGGTGGAACTGGGGGCGGAATCGCTCACAATGAAAAAGAACTTCACGATATCTGTTCAAACGGTTTAAGACTTTCACGAGTAACAGAATGTCTTATCGAAAAATCAATTGCCGGATGGAAAGAAGTAGAATACGAAGTTATGCGTGATGGTGCAGGAAACTGCATCACTGTATGTAACATGGAAAACCTTGATCCAGTTGGTGTACATACCGGAGATAGTATCGTCGTTGCGCCATCTCAGACTTTATCAGATAAAGACTACCAAATGTTAAGAACATCTGCCTTAAATATCATTACAGCACTTAACATCAAAGGTGGATGTAATGTACAGTTCGCCTTAAATCCAGATTCATTTGAATACTGTGTTATCGAAGTAAACCCTCGTGTATCACGTTCAAGTGCCTTAGCTTCAAAAGCAACAGGATACCCAATCGCTAAATTAGCAGCTAAGATTGCCTTAGGATATACACTAGATGAAATCGTCAATGCGGTAACAGGAAAAACATACGCTTCCTACGAACCAACATTGGACTACATTGTATGTAAGATTCCAAAGTGGCCATTTGATAAATTCTATGATGCATCAAGAAATCTGGGTACACAGATGAAAGCCACTGGGGAAGTTATGGCCATCTGCAATAACTTCGAAGGTTCACTTATGAAAGCATTGCGTTCGCTTGAACAGAATGTCTATTACTTATATCATGAAGAACTAGCTGAGTTAACTATTGAAGAGTTAAGAGCTGAACTTAAGAAAGTAGATGACAAACGTCTATTCGTTATCGCAGAAGCATTAAGAAAAGGCGTATCAATGCAGGAAATTCATTCAATCACAAAGATTGATATGTGGTTTATCGATAAGATCAAACACCTTATTGAAGTAGAAAACAAATTAAAAGAAGAAGAATTAACACCTGAATTATTAAAACAGGCAAAACGTCTAGAATTCCCAGATTTAGTTATCGCTGAATTAACAGGAAAAACAACAGAAGAAATCTACTACTTACGTAAAGGAAACAATATTACAGCAGCCTTCAAGACAGTAGATACATGTGCAGCCGAATTTGATGCTAAAACTCCATACTTCTATAGTGTATATGGAGGGGAACATGAAATTCAGCCAACACATAATAAAAAGAAAATCATCGTCTTTGGTTCAGGTCCAATCCGTATTGGACAGGGTATCGAATTTGACTACTGTTCAGTACATTGTGTATGGGCATTAAAGAAAGCTGGATATGAAACAATTATTGTAAACAATAACCCAGAAACAGTTTCAACTGACTTCGATATCGCTGATAGATTATACTTTGAACCATTAACAGCAGAAGATGTTCAGTCAATCATTGAACTAGAAAAACCAGAAGGTGCCATTGTACAGTTTGGTGGACAGACTGCCATCAAGCTTTCACAGGATCTATTATCAATGGGTGTTCCAATCTTAGGTACATCTGCTAATTCAGTTGATGCCGCAGAAGATAGAGAACGTTTTGATGAAATCCTTGAAAAATGTCATATCGATCGTCCAAAAGGAAGAACAGTCTTCACTGTAGAAGAAGCATTATCAGTCGCTAATGAATTAGGATATCCAGTCCTTGTAAGACCATCGTACGTACTAGGTGGATCAGGTATGGAAATTGCCTTAAATGATGCGGATGTAAAACGTTTCATCACACATATCACAGAAGAATTTGATATCAAGGATCATCCAATCCTTATCGATAAATACTTAGCCGGAAAAGAATGTGAAGTAGATGCCATCTGCGATGATAACGGAATCCTTATTCCAGGTATCATGGAACACGTAGAAAGAGCAGGGGTTCACTCTGGAGACTCAATTTCAGTTTACCCACCTCAAAAAATCAGTGAAGCGATGAAAGAAAGAATCGTAGATTACTCAACACGTTTAGCTAAAGCATTAAAGGTTAAGGGATTAATGAACATCCAGTTCATTGTCTATGAAGATGAAGTCTACGTTATTGAAGTTAACCCAAGATCATCACGTACAATTCCATATATCTCAAAAGTAACAGGTATTCCACTAGTAGATGTGGCAACACAGGTTATCATTGGACATACAATCAAGGAATTAGGATATGATTATGGATTAGCTCCAGAAAAGAAGACAATCGCTGTAAAGATGCCAGTCTTCTCATTTGAAAAAATCACAGGTGCTGAAATCTCTCTTGGCCCTGAAATGAAATCTACAGGAGAAGTATTAGGTGTATCTGAAGACTTGGATGAAGCTATGTACAAAGCCTTCATTGGTACAGGTCTTGATCTTCCTAAGAAAAAGAATATCATCTGTACAATCAAAGATTCTTCAAAAGAAGAATTCTTGCCAATCGCAAAACAGTACTACATGTTCGGTTATGACTTATATGCGACAGAGGGAACATATAACTTCTTAAAAGAACATGACGTACCATGTCATAAGGTTAATCGCATCAATGATAAGAACAATACAATCTTCGACTTGATGCTTACTGATACAGTAGACCTTGTCATTGATATCCCAACAAGAAATGACAACTTAAAAGATGGTTTCCGCATCCGTAGATTTGCGGTAGAAGCAGGTATTCCAATCTATACTTCATTAGATACTGCTCAAGCGTTAATCAATTCATTAGAAAGTAAACACAAAGGTGACGTTTCACTTGTAGATATCACTACTTTATAAAAGGAAAAGCAATGCGCTTTTCTTTTTTTCTTTAAAATAATAAAATAAAAAAAGGAGGTACATCAATGAATAAAGAAAGACTCATTGCGTTCACAAAAGACTGTGCGAAAAGCCCACTCCTTTAGGTGTGAGATGGATAGCATAAAATAAAAAAATGTATGTAGATATCGGAAGCGTACACATATTATGATATAGTATATGTATGGAAAATAAATATAGACATACGAACACAACGGTATCTTTGATAAACTACCATTTTGTCTTTTGTCCAAGATACAGGCGTAAAATTTTTCTGATATCAAATGTAGAAAGACGCTTTAAA
>NZ_JAGBIX010000060.1:0-4578 GCF_017934775.1 Kandleria sp.
AAGCCAGCCAAGAAAGCTGCTGCTAAGAAGACTGTAAAGGAAACAAAAGCAGAAGAAAAGCCAGCCAAGAAAGCTGCTGCTAAGAAGACTGTAAAGGAAACAAAAGCAGAAGAAAAGCCAGCTAAAAAGGCTGCTGCTAAGAAGACTGTAAAGGAAACAAAAGCAGAAGAAAAGCCAGCCAAGAAAGCTGCTGCTAAGAAGACTGTAAAGGAAACAAAAGCAGAAGAAAAGCCAGCTAAGAAAGCTGCTGCTAAAAAGGTTGTAAAAGAAACTAAAGAAGTAGTAAAAGAAGAAAAACCAGTTGTAGAAGAAGTTAAGGTGGAACCAGTTATGGAAGAATATCATGAAGAACTTCCTCAGCCAAGAAGAAGTGTGGCATTTATTGGATCTGAATGTTATCCATTTGTGAAGACAGGTGGATTAGGAGATGTAATGTATGCATTACCTAAAGCACTTGCTAAACAGAACTGTGATGTAAAGGTTATTCTACCTCGTTATGCATGTATTCCAGAAGAATATCAGAATAAGATGATCTATAGAGGATCATTTGATATGGATTTATGTGCTGATGGTAAATCATACTATGTTGGTATTATGGAATATGTATGGGATGGAGTTGTCTATGATTTCATTGATAACCAGGAATTCTTTACTGAAGGTAATCCATATACAAACTTAGTAGATGATATTCCTAAGTTCTGTTACTTTGGAAAAGCTGCATTAGCTGCATTAAATTATATGAATTGGACTCCTGATGTAATTCATTGTCATGATTGGCAGGCAGGTCTTGTACCAATTTATTTAAGAGAAATGTTTAATGATACACCATTATCACGTTCTAAGGTTGTAATGACTATTCATAACTTAAGATTCCAGGGTGTCTATAACATTGAAACATTCAAATATTGGACTAATTTACCAGACTATGTCTTCAATAAGGATACATTAACTGTTAAGTGGCTTGATGCTAATATGTTAAAAGGTGGTTTAACATATGCTAATGCAATTACTACAGTATCAAATACTTATGCTGGAGAAATTCAGACTGAATTCTATGGTGAAGGATTAGATGCACATCTTAGATATCATTCAGGTAAGTTAAGAGGTATTGTTAATGGTATTGATTATGATATCTGGAACAGTGCTACTGATGATAAACTTGCAAGCAAGTATGATATTACGAATGTATTGGATAAGAAGAAAGAAAACAAGCGTGCTTTACAGGAAGAACTTGGTCTTGAACAAGATGATCACAAGTTTGTGATTGGCTTGATTTCTAGATTAACTGACCAAAAAGGATTGGATCTAGTTAATGAAATCATTCCTCAGGTAATGGATGAGCATACTCAGGTTGTTATCTTAGGAACAGGAGATCCTGCATATGAAGATTCATTCAGATATTATGAAAATGCCTATAAGGGTAACCTTTGCGCTAATATCATGTATGATGAATCAAGAGCACACCGCATCTATGCCGGTGCTGATGCATTATTAGTACCATCACAGTTTGAACCATGTGGATTAACACAGTTAATCGCTATGCATTATGGTACAGTGCCTATCGTAAGAGAAACAGGTGGATTAAAAGATACTGTTGAACCTTATGATGTAAACTATAACTCAGGTAATGGATTCACATTTGATCGTTATGAATCAGGATTATTGCTTGATGCTATTAATAGAGCTAAAACATTCTATTTCACAAATAGATGGTGCTTTGATGAAATGGTTCAGAGAAATATGGCAAAAGATGTTTCTTGGGAAAATTCTGCAAAGCAGTATAGAGAGTTATATGTTGAATTAACTAAATAACAAAAGAACTGATGTCAGCCATGCTGATATCAGTTCTTTTTAGTTTATAAAGTAATAAAAAAACCCGTAGGGGAACGGGTCTTTTTATTTTAAATAAATTAAAGGGAAGGGAAATTTTATGTTTGTATTTGTCGACTTCTCTATCGACAAGTACATAATACTTAATGAATGTGAAGTGAATATGAACAAAAGAATTAATTTCATTTAGATACTTTCCTTGACCTGATACTCATCCATGATAAAATTGGACTTATAAAGGAGTGGTTCAGAAATGAAAATTGCGATGGCAAATGATCATGCTGGTACACGCATGAAAAATGAAGTAAAGAAACTACTAGAAGATATGGGACATGAAGTATTAGACTTTGGTACATTTGATGAAGAATCATGTGACCTTTCTGATTTTGTATATCCTGCTGCTCTTGCGGTAGCTAAAGGTGGATGCGAGAGAGGTATCTTTGTCGATGGTGTTGGCTATGGTAGTGCTCTTATTGCTAATAAGATAAATGGCGTTTACGCAGCAGTATGCCAGGATCCATTCTGTGCAAAGCTAGCACGTGAACATACTGATTCCAATGTTCTTTGTATTGGTGCAAAGATTATCGGAGATATGATGGCAAGTGAAATTGTTAAAACTTGGATGACAACTGATGCTCTTACTGAAGAAAAGTATACAAGAAGAGTTCAGAAGGTTAAGGATATCAACGATAAACATTGTGTAAAGATTAAATAGAGGCTGTGAAGAATATTCTTCACAACCTCTTTTTAATGTAACCATATGGTTACATTATTTTTTTGAAGTAATCAATTTTGTTTGGTTGCATCGTCAAAAAGCAGTAAAATATTCTTAGGGAAATACAAAGGAGGGCAACTTATGAAACTATTTAAATCTATTGCAATTGTTATTGCTATGTTGATGGCAATAAGCACAGTATCATTCAATCAAGTGGTAGAAGTAGATGCTGCCGCAATGAAACTTAATTATTCTAAAAAGGATCTTCAAGTTAAGAAATCTTTTACTTTAAAAGTAAAGAATGCAAAAAAGAAGAAGATTAAATGGTCATCTTCAAAAAAGAAGATTGCTAAGGTATCCAAAAAAGGTAAGGTAACAGGTCTTAAAGAAGGTAAAGCAATCATTACTGCTAAGATTGGTAAGAAGAAGCTAAAATGTACTGTAACTGTATTAACAAAAGCTCACTATAAAGCAGTAAAAGCAGCAAAAAATTGGGTAAAGAATAATAAAGGTCTTAGTAGAGATCAGTTGATGAATTTACTGGTTGGTGCTGATAAATTAAGTAAGGCTAATGCAAAATATGCTATTAATCATTCTGGAATTAATTGGAATAAAAATGCTGCAGAGTTTGCAGAAGAGTATATAAAAGATAACACTGATGAAGTTGATGATAGTAGGAGAGATGTTTTAAAGGAATATTTAACAATAAATGGTTTTACATCCTCTGAAGCAGATTACGCAGTAAAACATGCAAAAATAGACTGGAAAAAGGAAGCAGTTAAACTTGCAAAGTTCTTTTTGAAATATAATGCTCCGGATGATGTTAGAAGAAAGGATGTTGAGGAAGAATTAGCAAATGCTCATTACACAAAAGATGAAATTCAATATGCAATAAATAATTGTGGTATTAATTGGAATAAAAAAGATGTAGAGTATGCTGAAAAGTATATAAAAGATAACACTGATGAAGATGCTGTTAGTAGTAGAGATCTTTTAAAGGAAGAATTAACATTAAGAGGTTTTACATCCTCTGAAGCAGATTACGCAGTAAAAAACGCAAAAATAGACTGGAAAAAGGAAGCAGTTAAATATGCAAAGTACTTTTTGAAATATGAAGCTTCGGATGATGTTAGTAGAAAGGATGTTGAGGAAGAATTAGCAAAAGCTCATTTCACAAAAGATGAAATTCAATATGCAACAAATAATTGTGGTGTTGATTGGAAAAGTTTAGCATATAAATCTGCAAAGTATTTTTTGGAAACTTCGTATTATGTTAGTAGAGAGAATGTTGAGGAAGAATTAGCAAATGCTCATTTCACAAAAGATGAAATTCAATATGCCATAGATAATTGTGGAGATGAATGGATAAGTTTAGCATATAAATCTGCAAAAGATTATTTGATAGAAAATCCAAGCTATACAGAAAAAGAATTAATCGATATGATTAAAGAAGAAGATAGGGGATTAACAGATGCTGATATTTCTGCTGGTGTAAAACAGGCTTTAAGTGAATTAGAGTCTTAGAATTATTAAAGAGACGTGAAATGGAAGAATTCACGTCTCTTTGTGCTACCAAATAGTTGTATTATTTTTGTAAGACAACAGGTTTTGTTTTATATAGGAGTCAAAAAACGGTAAAATATTTATAAAAGGATAAAGGTAGAGTCAAAAGTTTATGAAAACCTTGATGAATGACAGGTTTCAGGTAGCTTTCTCTGATTATGTCTTCAAACGAGATCTGCTTGATAAGTTCATCTCTGAATATAGGAGGCTTGTCTATCTTGAAGTCTGCATAAGGAATCTGAACATCTTTATTCTTGCTGGATTTAAGCTTGGATAGTTCCTTCTTGGTAATTGGATTGATCTCATCCTCAAAGAAGCTGTTAAGCCAATCAGTGTGTTTTGAAGCCTCTTCGAGATGATGAATAACATCAATGTTGTTCAGACGATGGGAAACAGTATCAGGAATCTTGCCAAGGAGATTCAAAGCCTGAAAATACTGAGAGAACTTAAAATTTTGTTTAGAAAAAGAT